>NZ_JBLYNV010000034.1:0-57321 GCF_049310165.1 Endozoicomonas sp. ALE010
TCAGCAGGCGTCTTTACCGCCAGTCAGATGTAGGTTCTCCCACAGGGGACTTTCACCCCATCAGTTCATGCCCATGCCGGGCGTACCAAAAAAATTCCAGGGGACGCCTACGGCGCCCCTGAATTTGGCGTGTGTGCCGAGCATGGCACTTAACTCGAGAGGTGAAAGTCCTCTTACCAGGTATTCGCAGAGCCGAAGGTTAGCGAAAGGGCAAGGGCGTTGCCGTGAGGCAGGGTCTGAAGGAAGCCCAACGCAAAATCGCGGGGCGACGAACAGAAACCCAATATGAGGTGTGACGTATTCGGGGCCAGTGGGCACGTGACCATTAAGCCCTCCATCTGCAATCGGGATACGTTTTATAAATTGGGCGTCTACGCGAGGAAAGTTAAGTGTCTTACCTCGAGAGGTCTGCACTGTGTTAATGGATGAACTGAGAGCGGAGCAATCCGCTGTGATCGCAGTGCAGAAGTCAGCAGACGGCATAGTAGGTGGTCTCTTGCCACTGAAGGCCAGAACAAATCCTGGAAAGTAATCATCGGGGAAGTGATTTCGGATGGCATCTGTTAAACAACTGTCGTTGTCTCTGGATACACCAGAGGGTGAACCGGAAACGGGAGACCCGATTGAACCAAAATCCACCTTTTGTTCATCTTTGATGGTGCGGGTACTGGACAGGAATAATCTGGTACGTGCACTGAAACAGGTTCAACGTAATAAAGGAGCCGCTGGCGTCGATGGCATGACCGTTGACGAACTTCCACATTTCCTGAAACAGTACTGGCCGATAATCCGGCAGCAATTGATAGAAGGAGTCTACCGCCCAAAACCCGTTCTGCGAGTGGAAATCCCCAAACCGGATGGACGCAAACGCAAGCTGGGTATCCCTACCGTTCTGGATCGACTGATACAGCAAGCGATTGCCCAGATTATGCAGGAAGAGTGGGATGGTAAATTCCATAACAACAGTTATGGTTTCCGTCCCCATCGGAATGCACATCAGGCTATCTGCCATGTACAGTCAGTTATACGGAATGGATATAACTGGGTTGTGGACTGTGATCTTGAGGCGTTCTTTGATCATGTAAACCATGATTTATTAATGACACAGCTCAAGGCTCACCATAAGGATGCTACGCTGCTACGATTGATCAACCGATACCTGAAAGTCGGTGTCTGTATTAACGGAATAAAACAAGCCAGTTTGAAAGGTGTACCACAAGGCGGCCCACTGTCGCCTGTTCTTTCAAATATAGTGTTGAACAATCTGGACTGGGAACTGGAAAAGCGAAACCTCAAGTTTGCTCGCTATGCTGATGATTGTGTGGCACTCGTCAGCAGTAAAGCAGCGGGTGAACGCGTGATGAAAAGCCTGCAACGCTTTGTTGGAGAATCACTGCGACTCACAGTGAATACCCAGAAAAGCGCAGTAGGCCGACCTTGGGAGCGCAGCTTCCTTGGATTTACGTTCAGTCGGCGGGAGTTAAAAGTAAAAGTCAGTGATAAAGCGTTGACCAAACTGAAAACGACCGTTAAACAACTGAGCCGTCGAACGAGAGGCCATTCAATCATCCGGATTATTGCAGAGTTTAGTAAATCCCTGCTTGGTTGGAAAGCGTATTTCGATATTGCCGAAATACTGAGTCCTCTGCGAGATTTGGACAAATGGATTCGACGACGATTACGGTGTTATATCCTAAAGCAATGGGGCAGCAAAGGCTACCGAATGTTGAGGCGTCTGGGAGTAAGTCGTTTCCTTGCGTGGAATACGGCAAAATCAGCTCATGGACCTTGGCGGTTGAGTGGTAGTCCGGCGTTAACCCGAGCATTGCCAAATAGATATTTCAAGAACCTTGGGTTGCCAGAACTGGCAGCAAGATGAATACAGAGTGATTTGAACCGCGATGCTACGTGATCCGTATGGCTCGTGGTGTGGGAGGAGCAGAGTCGTGAGGCTCTGCCCTATCCCGATTAGCACACTGCCAATTAACAATTGAGAGAGTTAAGATGATAGTGAAAAACTTTATAGCCAAAAATGTATATGGCTATCTTGATTTTAATATTAAATTTAAGAATGGAATTAGTTTTCTTGTAGGTGGTAATGGTTCAGGAAAAACAACAGCATTGAAACTAATGAATGCATTGGTTACACCCAGCTTCAAAGAACTCTTACTTATTATATATGATAGAATTGAACTCGAGATTGAGTTTAAAGGGGAAAAAATTCTTATAACATCAGAAACAATTGGTGATGAGAAAACGTTGAAAATAAGCTCAATAGGCGATGTGATTGTATTTAGAAGTTATCTCGACTTTGAATTCGATCAATTTGTTAGGGGGTCTGAAAAATTTGATAGTGTTGTAGAGACAATAAATAGAGAATATTCAAACCATGAGATAATTCAAAAAATCACAGAAATCCCAACGCCGATATTCTTAGGGTTAGATAGAAGGAATGATATTGTTGCTGATAACAGTACAGATTATTATCACGAGAAAGAGCGTTGGTTGTTTGAGTCAAGTAAAAGGGCGAGATCAGCAAGACGACTTATAAAAGGATCGCTTGGTTATAGTTTAATGGAAATTGAATTCTTAGTTCAAAGTTCTTACAAGAGGTTAAGAGTTCTAGAGGAAAGGCAATCTGAAAAACTTCGTGATGAAATTCTAGCTTCAACTTTTGAATATAATGGTTTAGATTCTTTAGATTTGTCTATGGAATCAATAAACTGGAGTGAAAGGACTAAGCTAATTAAACGAAAAAAGGAAATTAAAGACGCTCTTTCAAAAATTGGCATAAAAGGATCACGTTTGAGTAAAGAGCTTGATAAATTCTTTGAAAACTTGGATCGATTAATCGGTCTGCTGTCAGATGGTGATAAGGGTTTCCACCTAGAGTGGTTAATGAATAAAGCGCAAATCGAACGAATTTCAAAAATTGTTGATATTATCGATGAACATAAATCAAAAGTTGATAATCTGTTTAAGCCGATAAATGATTTCGTTTCTACGATTAATGATTTTTATTCTGATTCGAGGAAGGAAATAGTAATAGATCCAGTTGGGCAAATATTCTTTAAACGTTTGAATGGTGATAAGTGTACAATTGAAAGTCTGTCATCTGGAGAAAGACAATTACTTGTAATCTTTGCTCATGCATTCTTAAACCTTGGTAATAAGAAAAATAATGTATTCATTATTGATGAACCAGAGCTTTCACTACATCTAAGATGGCAGGAAAAATTTTCTGAAATTATTGAAGGCTTAAGTACAAAGTCACAATTTATTATGGCTACACACTCGCCAGAGATTGTAGGTGGATTAAAATCTAATGTGGTGAAGTGTAGATAAAATGTCTTTAGAAAGAAATAGTCAGTCTCAATCAGCAAAATCAGTTTTCTTTGAAGAGTTTAATGATATTGATGTTTATATAGAAGATACTGCTCATGGTTATGAAAAGGTATTTTCGATTATCCTTTCCAGAATATTATGTGACCAATTTAAAATAGAGAAGGTTTTTCCATTAGGTGGTCGTCGAGAAGTTATTGAACACCATAGAATAGAATATAAAGAATCAAACCGGCAAAGTCTGTATATTGTGGATGGTGACTTGTTTATATTATCAAAAGAATCCTTAGATAATAAACCTGGGCTTTATGTTTTACCATTTTATTGTATTGAAAATGTTTTGATTGATGAAAAAGCACTTTTAGTACTTTTAGATGAAGAAGAATCAATAAAAGATTTGTCTGAAATGGCGGAAGAATTCAATTATTCCGAGTGGTTAGATGTAAACGAACCGCTTCTATATGAATTATTCGTTGAATATGCAATATCGTTCAAGATAAACCCATCTGAACAAACAACAGCTTATGAAGTTAAAAAACTAGTAAGTGACAATAAAGGTAATCTCAATTCTGAAAAAGTAAAGGCTAGAATTTTTGAGCTAAAAGAGAAAACTATTGCTTCGAGTGACTATGAAACTTATATAGAAGCTAGAAATGAAATGCTGGATATATTTGAACAGTCATCATTAAGTAAGTTAGATGTTGTTTCAGCTAAAGATTATATATTCCCTTTGCTTTGGACACGGTTCAAGTCAATTGTTACTACAAGAATCAGCAATATTAATTTTAGGCAAAGGCTTGCTAGGCACTGTGACTTATCAAAAATTGAAGATATAGGAAATCAAATCGTGTGCTAATTTGGGTAAGGGCTGGTCTTTCTCCAACCCTCCCCACAGCACCCGGCATGCGGGTCCGCACCGGGTGGTTCAACGATGATGGTGAAACCTGATCCATAAGTCTTTTAATGAAACAAGCCCAATTTTCGCGAGGTAATTGTTATTCAGTGCCTGTTGTACCGCATAAGTTTTACTCAGACGGTAATACCCTTTGCTGCTGGCTGCGATCTTGGCGGCGTTCACTTTATCAACGCCTAACCTGACCAGATGCTTAAAACGGGTTTTCGGCTTGCGCCATTGCTTCAGAAAGCAGCAACGGATTCGCCGACGTATCCATTGATCCAGCAGGGGAATTGGTCGGTAATATTCCGATAACCGGAAATAACCCATCCAACCCCGGATATATTGTGCCAGTTTGTGTAACCGATGTTGCATTGAGACATCCGATTGTACGCCAAGTTTTGGGCTGCTTAACAGGGCGTTAGGTGCTCGTGCAAAACCCGCTGAATATCTGTATTCGATAGAGTATAATTGGGTATGATTTTGATTTAAGGGTGTCCAAATGCCAACAATATCAATGTTTTATGGTTTGATTGTCCGTATGTATTATTTCGATAATCAGTAACACAATATGCTTCACATCCATGTGCATTATCAGGATTGCAGTGCAATTATTGAGATCCCGACAGGAGGTGTCTTGGAAGGAAGTCTGCCAAAAAACAAACAGAAATTGGTTGATGCCTGGATTGAAATTCATAAGGAAAGTCTTATGGCCAACTGGGATTTGGCTATTAATAGTGATTCGGTATTCAAGATTGATCCTTTAAAGTAGGTGTAAATATGAATCCATCTGTTAAATCTGTTCAAGCTCTAGAGAATTATAAGTTGAGGGTTGAGTTTGAAAATGACGAATTCAAAGATTTTGATGTCACGCCTTTTTTAGAAAAAGGTGTTTTTTCTGAACTTAAAGATGACTCTTATTTTAAGCAGGTCAGAGTAGCTTTTGGCTCAGTAGAATGGCCTAATGAGCAAGATTTCAGCAAAGATACTCTTTATCTTCTTGGTATTTCAGTGAGTCCAGCTCAAACAAAACATCGATAACGCACCTAACGAATAAGGATAGATTGCGCCTAGCCGCAATCTTATCCTGTTGTTGCACAAGCCCGGGTTGAATTCTGGTGAGGAAGGTCTATTGAAGTTTACTTTTCTGGCGGATCTTGAATCAGAGCGTTTTTTCAGAACGCTATTTATTCAGGATGAGTGTCTCCCGACCACTGCATTACGGTAGTCTGGGGTATGTCATATCTGTCTGGCTGAGCTTACTTTTTCTCCCTGTTTGTGAATGGCGGTATTTGTTGCTGTGGCAACTCAGGTCGGTTTCAGGAAGCTGAACGCAATGTGCTTCATCGCTGCGCCGCAATGCCTGCATTTGAATTGCGGACGAATCACGGGTTCTACTGCTTTGACCATGACGTGTAAAACCAGTTGCACCAGTGATAATTGTTTTTTGGCGTTGCTGTGTAAAAATCCATAATCCCGCAATCGTCGAAATCGCCTGGGTAATACATGTTTCAGTACCAGCCACAGGAAGTATTGATGCACAAAGGCCGTATAAAAACATGGAACGATAAACGGGGCTTCGGCTTTATCCAATCCGATGAACTGCCAAAAGATGTCTTCGTTCATATCTCAGCACTGAAAGGTATGGCCAGAAAACCGAGAGTGGGTGACATTATCCACTTTCAGGTTGAAAACCAGGATAACGGAAAACTCAAGGCGATCCACTGCTCCATCGAAGGGGTTGCGAAGGTGGTATCTTCACCACGAAAGCCTCGACCCCATATTCGCCGGAAAAAGCCGGGTTTTATTCGAAAGCTATTGCCTGCTGCAGTAATTATCGCCGTAGTATTCGGTTATCAGAAGCTGGCGACCAGTAGCGGCTCTGTTCCAGAACCTCAAGCAGTTATGTCACTGTTTGAGTCCTCATCGTCCAGTGATACTGCCAGGTTTAGTTGCAGTGGCAAAACCCATTGCTCCCAAATGACTTCCTGTGAAGAAGCCACCTTTTACCAGGATAATTGCCCTGGCACCAATATGGACGGTGACCGTGATGGCATACCTTGTGAAAGGCAGCTGTGCAATCAATAAATCACAATGCTAATAAATAGACCGTAGCATCACCTGTGAACCTTCCCTGTTTCAAGAGTAAAAGCAATCCACCTCGAGACCATCAGCCAATAAAACATACTACATCAAGTCAGTATCGAAACTCAATCCAACCTGTCTGGCGAAAGCCTGTTATAGCCAGAGGCAATGAATCATGAATAAAACTTTTGCAGACCGTCTGGCCACGGCCATGAAACTGAAGGGAATAAAAACCGCCAGCGCCCTGTCCCGTGACACAGGCATCGAGCGCAGCTACATGTACCGCCTGGCCAGTGGCAAGATTGATAATCCGCACAAATATGTGGAACGGCTGGCGGTGGCCACCGGTGTCTCCAGCCATTGGCTGAGCACGGGGGTGGGGGATCCTTACGACCCGGAACCGGAGAAACCCAAAGAGCCGTCAGCAAATGCGACCATGCTCACCCATGTAACCGTTGTACCGCCGGAAGGGGATTGGTATGAAGTGACGGCCCGTGTGCCGGATGTATTTGTCAGCCAGCAACACAAGCCCCGGGATAAGAAACTCTATGAGTATTACTATGTGCCGGAAACCATCGAGTGTTTTACTGGTTTCACTCTATTGGTGGTCGAGCGGGAGTTACGACCAGGGCCCGGTATGTTTCTGGCCCTGCGTGAAGAGAATGGTAAAAAGCAGTTGTGCAGTTTTCTGGTCAGTTATAAAGGGCTGGATCAGCGCAGTACCCGCGCGCCGGATATGCAGACCATCGGACGGGTGCGGATTATGGATTACTGGGAATTGGAAATTAAGAAATAGGTACAGGTTTCCTGCATCAGGCTGGTAACCAAAGGATAGTTGTTACTTTATTAAACAGAATAACAAAAGCGTAATCACAGTTTTATTATTTATACAGCCCGCTAATAAATACTGAAGAACTTCAGGTAGCAATCACGCACAGATAAACATAGCCGTAACTTCAGGTTCTAGCTGTTCATGCAACATGCTTTATCCAGATTAGCCATTATAGGTAATACTGATGAGTAAAGATCCAAATTTTACAGATCAAATGATTAATTTAAATATCAGAATTTCAAAGAACTTGAAAGAGGGGTCGGCCTCAATATTACAAGGCATGGGGATTAATCAATCACAATACGTAAGAGATGCTTTGCAATATGTGATCAACCATAATTTACTACCGTGGCAAGTAAAAAATGCGAATAGTGTTTTTAATAAATATTTGACAATTCGGAATGATGTGAATGTTGCGATTGTTGATGCTTCATCTGGTTCCATCTTGGATTCTCAGCAGGTGTTAAAAATTTGTGCAAAGTTGGATGATATTCAGCTCTATGGAATTAGTATTCTTGATGGGTATTTTGCTCAGGGTGTTACATCTATCCCTTTATGTAAACTGAATAGTCTTCTCACTCAGCTGGCAAGTTTGTTCAGGCATAATGGTATTGATGTCGGGCATGGGTGGCGGTATGAGAAAGTGGCAACTAAACGTATGACAGATTTGTTTGATCTTATCAATGAGACAATAGCCGAAAATAACCTGTAATAGCTTTACAGATTGTCTATTATGTAAAGTCTTTACAAAATCTAGATTTGTGTTGACGAGAAAGCTGTTGAAATGTACTGTGGAAGTATCATGATCCTTGGTCTGGAGTGAGAATCAGGTTTGATCTTTCGCATATCAGTAAAGATTACCATTCAACTCCATTGTTCTGGTCTACAGGGAACTGAGGTAGTGGGATCATGCATGCAAGAAGCTCTCAAATGTTCCATTTTAGAGTGTTTATGATGTGCATCAGTATCAATTGATGCATAGCGTTTGATCATATGGAATAACAAACAAAAAGACGGAGAAAAGTGATCATGTTAAAAGACCAGAAAATGACCAGTGCTGAAAAGATTTCGATTGTGTTTGAAAGAATTCTCCCAGAAATTCTTGCCCTAACTGCCCCGGAACGAAGCATGTTGTTTCGGAAGTTAAAAAAGCTATTTGTAATCAGGCTGTGACTACCCCGCTACTCCAAGTTAAACAAGTGTCCGGTTATTGTTATTAACTGCAAATAAGCCGGTATTCTTCAGCTTATATGCGCTTGACGGTAAACTTTTGTATGCCTATTTTTCGAAGCACTACGAACTCCCTCCGCTGAATTATAGGTTTCAATTGGGCCTCTATACTGCAAATGGGTGACACAGCCATAAAGCTACAGTGGCACCCATTCAAAAAGGCACCTTCTCATCATCACCATCCCACTCCCAGATTGCCAGATCACTCTCTGATGGCTCAATATCCAGGCAATCATCATCCGTCTGTATATACTCCCACAGTTCATTCTGATGCAGCCAGATGGGGTCAGCGCTGCGGAGCATGGCTTCCCGTTCCGCAAATGCTTCAAGGGTATCCTCTCTTTTAATCCGTACCCGCTTGCCGTTGATAAAAATCCACTGGTATTTCTTCCGGCGTTCCGCCCTGGCGGCTTTAGGGATTCTTTTCTGTTCAGCAGTCAGCTTTTTTTTTACTTTAGGCATGTGAATCGTCCCTTCTTTAATCGCCCGAACAATCTCCTCCTCAGTCAGGCCAAATTCCTTCGCTGCATTCTTATGGCTCAGGGTGGCACCTGGTGCTGTCCACTGGATATCGGGCATCGGGTCATACCTTGGCAAAATGATTTTAATGGATGTTTGAGAGTCGGGGTTCCTCTTTGAATGAGCCCAGGAATAAAGACGCGACCTCACTTTTTCCAGAATAAGTCTGTGGGTAAGTTGTTGACAGGTTGTGTTTATACTGTCAGTACTTTGTTATAACCCGTTGCAGTAGCTGCCTGTAGAATTATTATCCCCTGTTTCAGTTATCCGGAATTTATGTGGAAAAGATTGTGGATAAACCGTTAGGGGATAAAGGCAGCCTTTCAGACAGGCGGGGTAAGAATAATTGGTTAAATATTGATCAATAAAAATCCTCATATTCCGGATACTGCTCCGGCGCTTCACCTTTACGTTCGATCATCTGGGTATCAGGCGTACTCTCCTCACTGTCGTGCATGACCACGATGTCAAACTCCCAGTTATCACCATAATCAAAGACAAAGGTGATTTTCATTCCCGGAACCGGTTCAAGTTGACACAGCCGGGTTTCAGTCACGCAGGCATCGCAAAAATCCACCGCTGGATGACCAATCATCTGGTCGGCACCAAATGGGCTCAGATACTGAAAGTGATAAAGGTGGTCACAATCAAAATCAAAGGCGTCAAGGATGGCTTCTGCCAGATCTTCAAGCAGGTGGTCAGCGGATACCCGTGGATATCTCCAATAATGTCGTACATTTTTATTCTCGTTGGTAACTGGACTAGAAGAGGTTACTACAAAAATATCCAAATACAGGATTTGTCAGAAAATTCAGGTGCATTCATCACTCGGGCAATCAATATAGACCCTATTGTCGTATAGCAGGTACAATCATTCGTCTTAAAAAATTTCTCTCTGAGCCACCGAAAAAGATGCTCTCCCTCAGTTTTAAAAGACTGTGGTCAAATTTCATCGGCGGTAGCGTGCTTTTTTTGAAACAGTCTTGTCACCGGCGACCCGACTTGTATTAACCCGACTCTTCCAACTCAGTACCTGAATAATGAACCTCCGAACACTGCTGGATACTCTGTCCCGGTCTTCGGCCCAGGCCGTGAGTACATTAGGTAACTCAAGCGGCAATCCGGTCAAAGACTATCTCTATATTAAAACGGCGATAGAGAGCGCTTTTCAGTCTGCCATTAAGCAGGCAACATCCCCTGAAAAAATCATCTTTCTCTGTGGTTCCAGTGGTGATGGTAAGTCAGAAATCCTGACCCGCTACTATAAGCAATACTCCTCTATGTTAAACTTTCACCTTGATGCTACCCACAGTTTTCAGCCGGATATGTCGGCTATGGAGACACTGGATCAGGTTTTTGTTGATCATAAGCATAGCGATAAACCGTTGGTGGTGGGCATTAACATCGGTATGTTGGGCAACTATGCCGAGGAAGGCGCGGAAGAGCATGGGGCAATCATCGACTCTATCAGGGCATTTCTTGATGATAAGTATGATGAAATCTCACCAGAGCATGTCTTTCTGAACTTTGAAGATTTTCCGAAGTTTGAGCCGGAAAATGATCAGATTGTTGCGCCGTTTATACAGGATCTGCTGACTAAAATAACCCAGCCGACCCAGGATAACCCTTTCTATGCAGCCTGGCAGCGTGAAGTGGCAACCATGTCAGGTATTTTGTACGTCAATTATCGTTTATTGCAGTACACGGAAATACAGCAGGTCATTATTCGCACGCTGTTGAAGGTGCGGCTGAAGTACGAGCAGTTTTTAACCGCACGAACCTTGCTGGATTTTGTACACCAGTTGCTAACCGGTCCGGGTCATCTGTTTGATAACCTGTTTACCAGCAGAGCTACAGAGCTGGCGAAGGCTCTGGCGCACTTTGATCCTTGTACTATCCGATCCAAGGATATCGATCTGTTCCTGGTTCAGAAATCACTAAATATTGCCAATCCTGAGTTTAACGCCTTTCAGGAAGGGGTCAGTGATCTTGTTATTCGCGAAGAAATGAGCACCGGTTCCTGGATTCGTTTTTTCTATCTGATTCAGGATCTGGATCTGTCGAATAACTACCATCATCGCTTCGTAGACGATTTCAGAAGTCAGCTGTATGAACAGTACATACAAGTATGGTTGCTCCATCAACAATACACTGGCGCAAGTGCTGAGAAGAAGGCCCTGCGAGAGTTTTATCGTAAGGGAATCCTGGAAGCGCTATTCCGTTTTGCAAACCGTTTTGCACCTGAGCTGACCAGTAGGAACCAATTGTTTCTGGCTGAATACAATGGCTATCAGCTATCAACCCGGGCAGACATAAAAGAGAGTTTGAAGCGTATTGGCGACTACAAGCCTAAGCGCCTGGGTTACTTTGAAGCGTTGTTGAAGCTGGATGATGATGACCTGCCACCGGTTCCGGTCAGCTCCAACTTTCTCGATCTTATCCTGAAAATTAACAGTGGCTATCGGCCTAACAAGCACGACAAAAACAATATTGTCATCCTTGAAGAACTGATAGACGACATTACCCGCAGAGTAAGAGGCACAGATAAGCTGCATATTCATAAGAATGATCAGCACTGGGTGTTAATCAATGATCAGGATGAAGAAGAGATTATCGTGGAGGGTAGAGAATGAGCTTAATCAGTAGGCTGATTGCCCTGCGTGATACCAAAGTGGCCGATAGCAATGCCCTTAACCACTATCTGCCTATTCGCGGTAAAAACAATACCATCGAATACCGCTCGGTTGCGGGTAATGTTCTGGGAATGTTGATTGGTCGGGAGCTTGACCCTAAACGCTATAGCTGCAACGAGTTTAAAGAGAAGTGCCTTGATGAGTTGGGCGGTCTGTTAACCGATGAAGCCATGCTGGACCATATTGAACAGATGTATTTCCGGAATGATGCGCTTAACAGCGCGTCACCAGAGTTTTTGCTTTTAGGGTGTCTGGGTAGCGAAACAGCCGCCAGTAAAAACCTTGGCAGGATATTCCGGAGTTTTCTTGCCCAGGCAGGTCAACACAGTGAATTGAAAAGTAAGGCCAATTTTATTGAGCAAATTTTCATTAATGTGTTGCAGAACTACCTGACAAAGCCGGGTGGTAAAGATGCCAGTAAAGAGAAAATAGAGCACCCCTATCTCCCTTTTATGACCGAAGCGTTTGTTAAGGACATACACTTCCTGAGCAGTAAAACCGAGTACCTGCTCAGCCACTTTGAAGACTTTCTACAACTGTACAATTTTTTATACTGCGCCCAACTTGCCCTGAATATTCGTAACTGGACCAATGGTGTACCCAAGAGCCAGCTTCTGTACTTTATTCTTGATACCGAAAAAGCAAGTATGGAAAGAAGCCAGATACAACAATATGGTTACAGCTCGCTGTATCGCTCAGTTGGCGCAGTATTTCCCATACTGTCGATGCTGGATAACTTCAATAAACAGGGTGATGGCAGTGCGTTTCCGCTCTGGTCTTATGGAGAAGCACTCAATACTGAGCAGTACGATGCTGATGAGGTCTCCGCCATTCTGGAAGAATATGCAGAAAAGTTTCGGCAAAAAAGACAGATCCAGCCACGTCAGGCAGAAGAAGATACTCCGGTTGGTCAGATGCGCTTGTTAATAAACTACTCGCTGGACCAGTTTGAACCGGTGCGTTACCGGGTAAAAGCCCATCGTCACGAAATACGTGATGCCTATCAAAAGCAGTTTGAAGAACATATTGCCAAACACTTTATGCAGGTACGGGGCCGCTCAGGCAGGGTATTGGTGATGAACCAGGATTATCTGCTGCTACTGACCAATATTGCCATTGGTTCAAAGCGGCAGCTTCGTTTCCAGGAGCTACTGAAAGAGTTCCGCGCCCGTGGCGTTTACTTCGATAAGCAATCTGAAAAAGCCCTGATAACCTTTTTTGAACGGGTCGGTAACGTCGACCGAATGAGTGATAGTGGAGACGCCGTTTATGTCCGTAGCACGATTTGAGCACTTTCTGTTTCAGCGATTGAGCAGTTGGTTGCAGGACCGTATCAGTGCAGGCTCTCGCTATCAGTTTCAGTCTCCGGATGCTGATAATACCAGACGACTGTTTAATGAGCTAAAAGCTAATGTGACCGGCTCTATCACGTTTAAAGGTACCCCCTTACTTTTCATTGAAGTGGGTGGCGTCCGGCTGATTTGTGTGGCCCATGCAGAGAACAGGGAACAACTGCAAGACGGTTTTAATGAGAACTATATTTCGACGCTCCGGGACGAAGTGGCCGGTCAGGGCGGTGACTTTACCGGATGTGCATTGCTGATTATCCACAACAGTCTGCTGGATACCCTGATTAATAGCGCAGATAACCTGGCATCTGAAGGTATGCCATGGTCCGCAGAGTGTATCAAGAATGATCTGGAAGCATTGATCAGTGATCAGCCAAGGCCCAGTAAAGTGCTTCTGTGTCTTTTGCGATGGCAGACAGAAATTCTGGAAGAAGACGGCGGTAGTATGTTCGGCTTCGAGAAATTATTCGATGCCATGACTACCGGTGATCAGCCCGATTTGACCACCATGGGGTTACTGCCTGATGCTGGTATTGCTGAGATGTCCAGCGAAAAACAGATTGAAAAGCGGCTAAAAGAAAACCGTAAACTACATGATGAAATCGACACAGTTGTTCATCATTTCCCGGAAGAACTGGACGAGCGACTGCCTGATTTTGGTGAAAAATTCATCAAAGAACAGTTTAAGGGAGATGATGCCGAAAGCTGGAAGCAGACAGATGTACAAGTCTTTTGGGATGAAGCCGATGTTCAAAGGCAGCAGGGGTTGGATTTTGCAGCCTTGGCTTCAGAGGCCTGTGAGCTGATCGGACCCCGTAATAAAAAAGAGACAGCAGCAGGTAAGCGAGAGAAACATCTGATTCTGGTTGCCAGGCCGGAAGCCAACTCTTTTGACCTCAAGCTGACCTTCCATGGCAAAGAGTTGGAGAAAGGTCAGGTAGTCATCAGCAACAACAAACAACTGAAGGATATTCAGAGTGATATTCTGAAACTGACTGGCTCCAGCACACGCCATGTCAGCATGGTGGCACCATTTACCGGCAAACCAACCTATCTGACCCTGAAAACCAACCGCCCCAGAACCAAAGAGTGTTTTACCTTCCATATTCTGGTGGTGCGCAAAGGTGATTTTTATCTGCCCGCCTTTGAGAACACATTCCTGGTTAACCCGGGCAAAGAGTGCCTGACCCTTCAGACCGAGGATATGAGTTTATTGGTCAACGAAAGCCAGCCAGATACGTTCTATCTGTCTGATAATGAGGGGGAGGCAGATCTCAATATTTACGGAAACGTTAATTATCAGAAGCTCTATGAAGAGTCTGATGAGGTTAACTTTAGCATTCGCAGTGGGCAGCACCGGCTTGCTTTTACCATCGAAGGGGCAGTCAATCAGGAGTTGCTGAAGTTACCGCTATTGATGGATGAAGGGCGCTTTAACCTACTTTTTAATGATAACTACTATGGTCAGTTTATTGAGGCCAAATCTCTTGTTATTATTGATAACAAAGAAGCCAAGATTATAGGCCGCCGACTGACACTGTTACAGCGAGAAGAACTCTTCCTGCAGCTGGACCTGATTACACAGGGAGGGCAGGGCAAGCAGGCCTCAGAGCTGGAATATACAGCACCTAAAATTTACCGGGCCTGGCGTGATCTGACGCAGTATCTGAAAAGCAGAAAAACGCTGTTATCGCTGGCGTCCTGGGGGCCAACACTTACAGAGCTGGTCAGAAACTATGTTAATGCGTGCCTGGATTATCTCAGGGCGATTCCATTGGGACGTAATATCAGCGATACAGACCGGATGATTCTGAAGATTGGTGTGGCGGTGTTTGATGGCAAGGAGTACTTCACGCCTTTTCATCCTCTGGTGCTGTGCTACTACCTGAGTCTGGTTGATGCCATTCAGGCCGATAAAGCTCATCGTTCTTTCAAAAATCTGCCAGAGGTGACCCGTGACCGACTGAACCCTAAAGGGTTATTGCCGTATATCTTTTCAGAATCCAGCAGTTTCAGTTATACCCAGGTGGTGAGTGAAAATTCCTTCTGGCTGGAAATTGTGCCCCAGCAAGAAACCAGTCACAGCTATGTAAGCAAACTGGTGAAAGAGAAAGCCGAAGAGTTCATAAAAACCTTCAGTGAGCTTTTCCGTCAGGTAGATGATGCGCCGCTGCTCATTAACTCGATCAATAATAGCGATAATCGGGAAATCTTCCTGGGTCTGCTCAGTTATTTCCAGGCAGGGTTGCTGAACAGTCGGCACATACACGTCAATCTTTATGATGATGCACTGTGTGAAACGGAGTTTGATCGTTTTGCAGAGATGGGTACCTACGATCAAATCAAGCAGGAATACCGGCTGGATAAAGGCAAGGTACGGGAGAAGGCAGACACCATAATCGAACTGCTAAGAAGTCGATTGTCGTTTTCAAAATTCACCCATGAAGAGAAAAAAAGCCAGAGCTACGCCCACCTCAGCTTTTTCAAAAACAACCAGAAAATCCAGCGGGTCAGTAGCAATATTGATGAGCATATTTCTGGTGTGGCGGCTGATGGTTTGCTTAATGGTGAGTCGTCAGTCAGTGAGCATGGCAGTTACCTAACAGCATTTGGCCTGAATAAGATCAATACAGAAGACAAGCCACAGCTTGAAATGGCGCGTCTATATGGGCGACTGTTGCAGCCATGCAAGGTGCTTAATGAACAGTACCATGAACGTTCATCCATTGGCCTGGCGGTGAGTGATGAGTTCAAAACCCTGTTGGAGCGTTCTTACGACAGCTCTATCTGGACGACCATTGTTGACCCCAAGGTAACTCTGGAGTTTTTCCAGAATGAACAGAACCTGGTGCTGATCCATTACTCTGACCAATACACTAACTCTGCCGGTTACGATGCCATTACCGTGACCCGACAGACCGATCTCTATAAACAGATGCTCAGCCAGCAGGGTGATGAGCTGATCGGTGAGTTTAACGCCTTCAATGGTGAATGGTTGCTGAAAATGGTCACCGACCGGCCAACGGAGCAAAAAGCCAAACTGGGTATTATTGCTGCCTGGAAGCTGATCAGCTCAATGATTTCCGGTTCTGATATCACCTGGGTGCCGATCTCGGTGGCCGAAATGGTGCGAGTCTCTGGCAATATCGGCCTGAAAATGGATAAAGGGGATTTTGCCCGATATCACAAGAGTGGCAAATTCTCCGGCAATATGTCCGACGATATTTTGTTCGCGGGCTTTAAAGATGGTCAGCTTTATTTATTGCCCGTAGAAGTGAAGACCGGTGCCCACAGTAGCGCCTCTCTGGATAAAGCCCAGGAGCAGTGCGAAGCTCTGCAACGTTACCTGGTGGAAGGATTATTCGGGCCGGAAACGCTGGAAGGCAAAATCTACCGAAGCCTGTTTATCCGACAGGTGTTGATGCAGATTGAGAAGTATCAGCTCTATAGCGTATTTGAGAAAAACTACTTTGATGAGTTGCTGGCAGCCAGGGAGCAATGGCTCAGTGGCAGCTATAAGCTGGGAAGTTTGCAGGGTTATCCGGAAGGGATGGTGGTGGCTCACCTCGAAGGTGAAGGCATCTATCAAACCAGTGCTGAGTTGCGAGATAACATCTTGCAACTGATTGTTCCCATGGGCTATCTGGATATGCTGGTGGGCACGCCCCTGGCACAGCTGCAGCCAAAACTGGTTCAGGAAAATAAACTGGGGATTAATCAACAGTGGTTTCTGGGCTCTGGTCTGGCGGCGGTCACTTATGAGCCAGAGGTTGAAGAACCTGAGGTTGATGATGAGGATGAAGAGGCTACCTTTGAACGGCCACCACAGCCTCCTGTGATTGCAGAAGAAGTTGTACCGGTACCGGAAATTTTACCACCGCCGGAACCCGTGGCCGTACAAAATGAAGCTTTGAAAGTTCAGTTTGGCAGCGACAGTATGACCGGGCAGCCGGTCTTTTGGGAGCCCACCAATACGGAGAAGGTCTTCAACCCGAATACCGCCATTATCGGTACCATGGGAACGGGGAAAACCCAGTTCACCAAGAGCCTGATTACCCAGCTGATGCGCAATCAGGACAATAACGTCGATGGTAAACCCCTGGGCATTTTGATCCTGGATTACAAGGCGGACTACATCAAAGAGGATTTTATTCAGGCCACCAATGCCAAAACCTACGATCTGGAAAACCTGCCGTTTAATCCCTTAGCCCTGTTTGGTACCAAACCACGTTTGCCGGTTCATACCGCCAGCCTGTTCCGCTCAACCCTCGCCACAGCCTTTGGCCTGGGTGCCAAACAGCAGAACAAGATTCGCAATGTGGTTATGGAAGCCTATAAGCGTGCCGGTATCGATCCGAATAACAAGGATACCTGGACAAAACCGGCACCGACCATTCAACAAGTGTGGGATGTGTTTGAAGAAGATGAAAAGGTGGAACAGGACAAGCTTTATGCCGTCATGGATGAGTTGATCAGCTTCCAGATCTTTGATCCGGATCCAGGTAACTCACAGTCACTGTACGATATGGTGGATGGTGTAACGGTGATTAATCTTTCCGGTTATGACCCGAATATCCAGAACCTGGTGGCCGGTATTATTCTGGATATTTTCTATAACCAGATGCACCAGCAGGGCAGCTCGAAGATAGACGGCAAATATCGTCAGCTCACCAAAATTGTGCTGGTGGATGAGGCCGATAACTTTATGCGCCAAGACTTTACCAGCTTGCGTATGCTTATGAAAGAGGGCCGGGAGTTTGGTGTGGGTACGATCCTCTCTACCCAGGAGATGGACCACTTCAGGACCAGTGATAATGACTTTTCAAGTTATATCAACAGCTGGGTTATCCATAAGGTGGCCAAGCTGAAGAAGCAGGATATTCAGACCATATTCAATACACAGGGTAAGTCCGATGAAGAGCGGGTGATGAGTCAGATTCTGCAGTTGGAGAAGCATTACTCGCTGTATATTGGTGGTTCGGATAAAGCTCGGAAGATTAAGGATTTGGCGTTTTGGGAGATTAAAGAGAAGTAATGGAGCTGTATCTTAATGTATGGAAACGTGGCAGCCAGCGAGCGGTGCATAAACCGCTCTTGCTGTTGTATGTGCTGTCGCAATATCAGAAAGGGCATGAGCGGTTTTTTACTTATGCAGAAATCGATAAGCCATTGAAAGAACTTCTTATTGAGTTTGGTCCTTCAAATGCACAAAATACTTCGGTTCCGTTTTGGCGGCTTCAGAATGATAGTTTTTGGGAACTGAAGAATCATGAACAAGTAGTGCCCAACAGTAGTGGTGATGCTAAGAAGTCTGAGCTTATTGAGTATAACGTTGCTGGAGGTTTTATAGAGAGTGTATACAATGCCCTAGTTCAGGATAAAGCTCAGATAGCTCATATTGTTTGCGATTTGCTTGATGAGTACTTTCTACCGAAGGTTCATGGGGTTATTGTTGACAGGTTGGATATCGTAAGCTGAGGTACAAGTTTACCGGGAATTTTGAGTGCTTGCTAATCATGGTGAATCCGTATAACGAGTTAAGGGTTAGAAATTAGTGTTATTAGCATTGTTTTATTTAGCTCTTTTCTAATTTTAGTTTTTTGACTTTTATATAAAGTAAGGTTCAGGACTTGTATAGGGTGGTAATAATGAGCAAGTATAGTGACTGGACAAAGCTCAGAGAAGAAATTTCAAAAAATATAAGTACTGGCTTCCATGCACCAGCACCGGTTTTGTATTTATTGTCAGTTGTAATTATTGCAGGCGGTGTAGGTGTTTGGTTACCTTTGTTTGATGGGATACAGGGGCTAAAATCCAATTTAATGACATATGTGTTTGCTTTGTTATCTGCAATTCTTGCTGATTTTCTCATGCAAAAAAATGTAGAAACTGAAGGGTATGTTGTTTTTGTGATAACTATCGTGGTACTAATCATTACAGGAACAATAGCTTCTCTTAATATTGAATCTTTAGTCTGGTCATTGCTCTGTATGGGTGTGGCAGTTTTACTTCTTTTTTTATTGTGGTGGTTGCTGATTATTCCAGGAAAGTTTGATATTACTGCTAGAGAAATAAAGCAGGCGACAGTTGGGTCTGATCATGCAAGTAAAACAGCCCAAGATAAATCATTGGATGCATTAATGAAGAATCGAGCAGAGGGTAGAAAATGAGTATTCCATTTCTTGAAACTCCTGCACTTAGTGTAACACAACCTTTAGGACAGTTTTATATCGCTAGCATCAGAGTTGAGCACTTACTTAAGGTAACATATTCTGCTCCGGCATCGATTCGTGATAATGGGTTGTCAATAGAGGGTACTCAACGCTTAGAGAGTGAAAAAAGGCTGAAGGAAATTGCTGACTATATTAGAACAAAAGAGGCTGCTTTCCCTAATGCAATTATTATAGGGGCTAACTACAAACCAAATGGAGAATATGTTGGTGATGATGATAATCTTTCATGGAAGATTGAGGATGGTAAGTTAATTATACCTACTGGAGAAAAGCTAGGTTCAATAATTGATGGTCAGCATAGGTTGCATGCTTTTGAATACTGTGAGAAAGAGTATTTAAATGTGGAATTGCTATGCGCAATTTATACTGATCTACCAGTGCCTTTTCATGCATATTTGTTTTCTACGATTAACTTTAATCAGAAAAAAGTTGATCGTAGCCTTGCTTATAATTTGTTTGGCTTTGATATAGAAAGCTCGGATGAGAATACTTGGGTACCAGAAACGTTGGCAGTCTCCATTGTTAGGCGGTTAAATGTTGAAGATACACCGTTGAAATCAAAAATAACCCTTGGGATGCCATCAGGTAATTTGGATAAGCCTGTCTGGTCGGTATCCATGGCGACAATTGTAGATGGTGTTTTGAAATTGATTTCAAAAAACCCAAAAAAAGATAGGCATGATTTACTATCTTTACCAATATCGAAAAGATCAAGATCTGAATTGCTTAGTAATGATGGTACTCCTCTAAGATTTCTTTATATTGATGGCTATGATGAGGCTATTTATGAAATAGTTAGAAATTATTTTATGGCTTTAAATAGTGTGCTGTGGAATCAAAGTATTGAGAAAAGCTATATCGTAAAAACTGTTGGAATTCAGGCGTCTTTTGATTTTTTGAAAGAGCTGCTTTTTGATTTTCACAATACGTTGGATGGAAGTGAGACATATTTCTCTGAAATATTAAAAAAGGCTAGTGATGTAGATTTTACAAATATACAAGCTTCTGGAATAGGCAGAACGCAGATAAGGAATTTACTCTTGATTGCTTGTGGTGTTAAGAGTGCAGATGGTTTGGGAGTTGATTTAAGTGAAATCCCATACAATCAATTAAAAGTTACACTGTGACTTTGAAATAAAAAAGGTGGCCTATGCCACCTTCTCCTTACATTTTATGAAAAGATCATTTAGATTATTAACCCCGGTAAAAATACCAAGGCCGTTATCGATTAATTGAGTAACAGCCTTTGAAATATCTATGCCCTCGGATTGTTGCCTAATAAGCATGGCATACATCTCAGCATGCTCTCCGAATAAGGTTGAGGTATGTAAAACCTGATCTCCAGGTGTAGAAGTAATATCTTGACTTAATGAGTTCGATTCTAGTGCGTGTGCGATTGCCAAACGAGCCAGAATATTGGGTGTGATACCCGTACGGCCTTTCATCATAGCCAAAGTATCTGTTGCTTTTTTGGATATACGAAATTGATTAGGCAACATTCGGGGTAAACTCCCTTACAGACTCATCTTCCAGCTTTTGACCAAAGTAACGCTGGCGCTTCAGGAACTCAGATCGTCCTTCATCAGGGATATAGTCCACCTCGTACACATGGGAAATATGAGGTGACAGAGTGTTAAAGTACTCCTTATCAATCTCAGTGTCCGTAGACAAAATTACCACCTGATGGCTTGCCGTCGGGAAGTAACTTTCTACCAGCTTGCTGCGGTGCTTACTGTCGAGACGGCCTAATGGTGTGTCGATAATTACGGGCAGTTTACGGCCAGAGGTGCGAGCCAGGGCTTCCAACATGGCGATCGCAAAGATCTGTTTCTCACCGGCGGACAGTTGCTGCTTATTGATCTCATCACCATTTTTGTTCAACAAGCAAACGTCAAAGGTTTTTGGGTTGATCGTTGCTTTAATACTAATGTCATCTTTACGGGCCAGTTTTTTGAAGGAGCGTACAAACTCTGCTTCCAGCTGTTTGACCTTATTAATTGTTGCTTTTTCGGCAAACTCATTTAACAGTTCTCGGGAACGTTTTGCCAGCTCATAAGCCCGACCGCTGGAGAAATTAGCGCTAAACTCCGACTCCTTTTTCTGCATCTGGCGCATGATATCCATCGCCGTTCTCAGTGATTTCTTTGCTTCTTCTTTGGCCAGCGTTGCTGCGCCAACCATCTCAGACCGCTTCTGGTTAAACGCCCTGATCTGTTCCAGCTCATCTTTCAGGAAAGCTTCGTCCGGTGCTCGCTCAAGGTTTTTGCTGGCATTGTCAAGCTCGGTCTGGATATCCGCCAGGCTTTGCCCTAGCTCCAGCATTTGCTTTCTGGCGTTGGGGAGTACTTCACGTATCAGGTGTGCAGTTCTTGCAAATTGTTTGTCAGAACAGTCATGAATTACTTCAACGGTATTCGCAGCTTCAAATACATCGGCAAACGCTTCTGTCACAGCCTGCTCAACGAGCTGTTTATTGTGCAGCGTTTTTTCCAGAGCCTTTTTAAGGGTAGTGATCTTTTGGTCCAGTGTGGCTTTTAGCAGTAGTTGCTTTTTGTAGTCCTGTTCGATTTTAAGCTGTTGCAGGAGCTCTTCCACCTTGTTCATGGCAATGACTAATGGGAATTCTCCAGCCATGCAGTCACGTAACTGACCTTCGAGCATTTTCTTTTCAGCCAATAGCTGGTCAATGCGCCCCTGCTCTTCTGTGCGAGACCGAGCCCACTCTCCCCCTTTACTAGAGATATAGGACTCAGACTTTTTTATCTCATCATCGATCAGCGCAATCTGACGTATGGCTTCGCTTTGCTTGTCCAGTGCTTCTTTGTAGCTGGCATAGGCAATATCGTACTCTTCTTTCAGTGTCGAAATGATGTGCTGATGCTCTTCTGGCATCGCCGCCGTGTTCTTCTCCCGCAGGTAAATAGCCAGGTCGTCCCGCATACGGTTGATAACATCCAGCCCTAGCAGCTTTCTGATGGCTGCTCCCAATGCCTTGCCGGTATTGTCTTCTGCCAGTTCGGCAATTTTTTCTCCATCAAAAAAGAAAAGATCGGAAACACCGATAGGTACCAACTCATTCAGAAATCCCTGGCATTGTTCGTAGCTCAGTTCTTCGAGTGGTTTTTCGTCTTTTTCTATCTTCAGGGTTTCTTTAACCTTGCCATTAACCGTCCATGCACGCTTAACGGTGTACCGTGACACTTCGCCACGGGTTGCATAACTGAAGCTCAGGTGAATATAAGCGGCATTGGCCTGTACCAGAGAGTTTCTGCTTTTGTGCACAGACTCTTTCAGGTATTCCTCGTACTCCTTGTTGGAAACATTGTGGCCAAGGCTATGGCGGCCATAAAGTGCCAAACGGATTGCGGTCAGTGTGGTCGTTTTACCAGCGCCGTTCAAACCACCAAAGAGAATAATGGGGCGTTTCCGTCCGTGTCGTATTTCTGGTGCCAGTTTAACTGTCTCAACACCACTGATGACCCGGAAGTCACAAATTTCCAGCTCTTCCAGGATCATGCAAGTTCCTCATATTTCTCACGCAACTCTTTCATCTCTTTTTCATAACTGTCGAGCTGTTCAACGCTTTTGATCCGGTATTCATGGCTGGAGTCGGCATCCCAGTCCTGTTCGAGCAGGGTTTCCATTTTCCGGAGCAGACCACGGCGCACACTGAGCCCTTCCATGGAAAGTTCCAGCTCAATCAGCTTCATGATCAGCTCGGCTGGAACCTCATAATCTGTTTCAAGCTCTTTCAATAAATCTGCGTCCGGCTTGGTGAAAGCGCCTGCATCGTTTTCTACCCAGTCAAGGTCTTCACCATACACTTCTTTGTAGATGGCTGGCAGACTATCAGTCCAGTCTGGATCCAGTGGGTCATGGAGCCATTCTTTTCGGATAGCGTGTAACTCTGGGCGAGTGATTAGTTCTATATCTTGCCCTTGGATCCGCAGATTTCTTTCGATGGTTAAGAGTTCTTTCAACCACTCCTGGCGAACGCTCATCTTATAAGGGCCAAACGCTCTTTTGATATCCCGGGTGCCATCATCATTAACAGAGCGGCTGCGAACATAACTGATGCGGCCATCACGACGGCGGGTGTTACGGAGTTCGGCTTTATTTTCCGGTTTGGTGCTGTCCCAGAGCTTCTGACGGAATTTCAAGAGTGGCTCCATCCAGGTTGCCCCATTTTCAATTAACCCTTCAATGGCTTTATCCTTGGTGACGACGGTACAGGTCCAGCAGCCAAAACGTGAATTTCCGCAGGATGGCGTGCTTTTATCAATCACTAGAGGGCATTCGCCGGCATTAGAACCTTTGTAAAGGTTAAATAATTCACGGTTTGTGCCACCCCAGGGCGCATAGGTGGCCAAGAGATACATCCAGACTTCATCATGGGTCCAGCTTTCGATAGGCATGTAAGTGAAAGCACCGGGCAGAGAAGTGTGGCGGGCAAGTATGCTGCCATCAATCTTGTGCTTGGCAATCACCTGAGCACGGGAAGAACTCTCCTGGCTTCTGGAACCAAGGATCACAATTACTTCGCCGAAGCGAGCCACCTTATCCATGATAAAGTCACTGACCGGATCGATTTTCATGCGCTCAGTGCACCAGCGGAAAGAGGTTGTTGGTGCTGGGTAGCCTTTACCTAATAGGTTTGCCCAAAAGGTTTCGTTGGTTTTTGGGAAAACTTGATGGGCGGTGATTGGCAAGTTGTGTACCTGAGCACCTTTGTTCACCGCATCAATAACGTGCTTGATCTGATCGACCACAACCGGGGTTTCTACCAGCGTATCAGATGAAACCACATAGACATGTTTGTGCAGTTCTTCCGTTTTCAGGTTCAGTAGTGCGGTATAGACCAGAGACAAGATGGTAGTGGAGTCTTTACCGCCAGAGAAACCAATCACCCAGGGTTTGTCATCGTGCTGGTACAGCTGTTGAATCTCGAAAACCAGGTCTTTGAGAGGTCTACCTGCATAAGGGGTATCCATGTCTGCCAGCATCTCATCAATGCCGGGGTATAAAAGGGTTTCATCTGTCATTGCAAAAATGTCTCTTCAAGAGACTGGTCTTCCGGGTTAAGCCGAACACCTAGAGCCTTACGTATCACATTGGCAGTTAATGCGACATTGGTACGGGCTTTACTCAGCCGACCATGTAGAAGGGCACGCCCCTCCCATAGTTCTGTATTTGATCGAGACCAATCAATGTTTTTCAAGTTGTCCAACCGACTTTTCCAATCATCTCTGTACTGGGTAAGCAGGTCCGCTCCAGCGCAACCCAAAGCGTGAAGAGTAACGCCGTGCGCATGTACAAAATGGTTTCTTAGCTCTGCTGAGGAAACTTTTCTCTCTTCCGTGTCTTTCCAGTCTGGCATCGCCTCTGTAACAGCTTGCCAATATTCTGTGGCTAACTGCATCTCCCCACGGGAAATTGCATCTTTTGACCCTTTGCGGAGAAGACTGCGGCTAGCCAGTTTAACACTGCTGAGGGCAAATAACTTGATGCTTCGGTTTGAAATGCTTGATTTCTCCATCTCGGTCAGCTTCTTAAAGCATGATACGTTGGCCACGATATATCTTGCCATAGCTGAACCAGGGTCCCGAAGGTCGTAGAGTGTACTTAGCGAATCACTGGGCCTGACTGCATGTTTGTTGAGATCTGCAAACATCTGCTGGCTACGCTTAAGGCCATCGTCGCTGAAAAACAAAACCGGGATATTATCATGACCCAGTTCGCTATTCTGGTTGATTGCGTCTTCGATAGCAGCCCTGCGATGTTGCCCATCATTGATAAGGATCTGGGCATCCATCGGTACCGAGAGAAGCCCAAGGTTTACGGCAACTCCTGTGTCTGCCAGTGGTTCAAAGTGTACCTGATTATTTATTGAAGCCGTGATTGCTGATAGTGTGTAATCTTCTCGGTTCTCAAGCAGATAATTAGCAATCTCCGGTATGCGTGAGCGATTCAGTATGCGCTGGGCTCGCAGCTCCGGTGGTACTTCTTCTTCATCAAAAATAAATATTTTTGGAAGTAAACGCATCGGGCACATAGCTATATAGCAAGGCCTGCCGGATTGTATACCTCGGACAGCCGGGAAAGTATGGCTGAATTCACTTAGACGTTTGCCACTCATCGCTGTACCTGTTTGTAAAAAAGCAGTGTAGAGGAAGAGAAAATAGTGCAAGAATTACGTACATGCGACGATTGGAAGTGATAAATTATGTTCCAGATAGATCAGTCAGAAATATATGAGATTACTCATCATCTCGATGCGACTGGACTTATATGCCCTGAACCGGTGATGTTGTTACACAATATAATTCGTAAAATGTCGGGTGGTGACGTGCTCGAAATGACTGCCACAGACCCATCCACTCAAAGAGATATCCCAAAATTCTGTATTTTTTTGAATCATGATTTGTTACAGAGCAAAGATGAAGGCGGAAGATTTGTATACCTTCTGAGAAAGGGGGCGGCTGGTTAGCTCTTGGGTATGGGATTCCTATAGTTGTCTGCGGTCAACACTACTAAGAGCGTAGAAAAATATTCCATACAATGAAAAAAATATTGGAAAGTTGAGTTGAGTTAATGGTCTTGTGGGGAAGAAAAATTTTCTCATGGGGCTATCTTAATTAGCCGTATCTTCCAGAGCTTTTATGCCTTGGGTGAATGATGTGAAAAAGTAAAATTCATGGATCTTAAAACGCAGTACCAGCAATCAATAAAGCCTGAAAAAGAATATTCCGCTTTTTTTCTGACAACATCACAGCTTGGCTGGGGTTCTATCTTGGAGGCGCATCACAGCAGACAGATGCCGTTCATTATGGATGGTGAAGGTTTTATGCTGTTTGCCTCGGAGCACGCCAAAGAGATCTATGAGGGCTTGGCTGATGGGATTAAGGCTGGTATCCGTCGTCACCCGGATGTTTTGAAGCTTCATACTCAGTCCGTTCAATCAGAAGTGGGTTCTGAAGCGCTTCTGAATGATAACAGTGCTTCTGACGTCTTGCTCACGACTGAACGCCCCCTTTCTGATGTGAGCGATCAGGCTCTGGTTCGAGATCATTTTAAAGATAATTTTGATGCTGATGCTCTAAAGACACTTTTGGAAGAACTCAGTTACCGATCATCATCGGTTGCGAGAATATTTGTACTACGAGTCCGTGAACGTTTAGAGGCCTTGTCAGCAGGTGGGGCAGAGAAAGTTCTTCCCGATTCAGGAGCAGGGTTGATAAGCCCTGAAGTTGTTGCTGAAGTGGCTCAAGAAGAACGGACAGCTGAGGGAAAAGTAGAAACAAAAACATCACGCCCATATATTGGTAAAACTGTTCAACAGTTGGAGGCACTCTACTGGCAGGCTTATACCAACAGGCAGTTGCTGGAGGACCTTTACGAAGAGTTGCAGCATCGGTCTGTGATCAAATGTATCCGACTGCGTGATCGGGTTCGGGGCCGTTTGAGTGTGCTAGACAAAGAAGAGCCGAAGGATATGGCCGAGGACTCGGTCAGAGAGGTTGTTCAGGATAGTGCCGAACCGGTGGAGGATAAGCTTTCAATAGTTCGTCCTTATGTTGGCAAAACGATAGCACAGTTAAAAATACTGCATCTTCGCAGTGATTCCGAAGTGTCGGTTCAGCAGGCTATTTTAGCCGAGCTGCAATTCTTCTCGACACCGGAATCGATAAAGCTGAGGGAGCTGATTCAACTTAAGCTGAATGAGCTTCAGAATAGCTCAGACGCTTCAGATGAACAGGCTGACTTTGAAGAAAACGATAGTCTCGGTGATGTTGCTTCTGCAGAGCCTGTTGATGATAGCCAGAATACTAAAAGTGTTGCAGGTGATCATGGCAGAGCGGAGCAGCAAAAAAAGATCTATGCAGCCAGGTTGTTCACTTATAAAAAGCGACTTCTGGAAGGTCGTGAACCAACCGCTGATCAGCTGACTGTATTTAACAGTTTGGATAAAGAGGCGCAAGCCGATTTCTTGACCAAAGTTGAATTGGAGAAGCAGCTCTTGGCTAACAGGGTGGCTATTGATGAGGTACCCTGCAATAAAGAAGTTGAAGAGGAACCAGCTTATTCAACGCCCAAGCCAAAAATGGTTGATCTGCTTTCAAAACGGGCCAATGTATTTGAGCTGGCCAAGAAAGTAAAAGAGCAGGCTTCAGCCCTGAAATCCTCTTTTTCCTCCGCATCCCCGAGCGTTGAGAGTAAACCTTATGATCGTGGTCATTCATTAGATAATGATTATATTGCCGAGGATTCTGCTGAGGATTATCCGTCGCCAGTGTTGGAAGAGCCTGCCAAGCCCCTTGAGTTGGTGGCTGATTTCACCAGACCTTATGCCAGGGTTCAGGCCATGATCCAGAAAGAACTGGATCGACAGGATTTCCAGATTTTATTGAAGCTTAGTGTACAAGACCGCAGACTCAATGAAGTTGGCAATGAGCTGGGGCTGAGTCGCCGGGATGTAAAGCGTCGTGTTACAGAGCTGGTAGAGCGAATTGGCGAACAATACGCGGAGCCCTTGAAAGCTTTTGCGGAACCCATGGATGCGCTGTTGGATGAAGAGGGCGATGAAGTACTGCTGGAACAAGCTGCTGAGAAGCTGGGGTTGACGCTGGCTCGGATGAAATTTTTGGTGATGGTTGCCGGAACTCATTTCCGGCAGCCCTGTAACCCACTTTCACCACCAAAATAACGTAATCATCTGATTTTGAACCATATATTCTATTCGAATATATGGTTGGCACGATATTTAATCGTTTAAAATCAAAATGTTACCAAGGGGTGGTGAAGGTCGGCTGTAAAATTCACCAGGATCGGGCTTATCGTCCAACTCGTTTGCTGGATTGACTATTGTATAAACGGCCCTATGCGTTAAAGAACCGGTAACCCTTAATCGTGAGTCCGTGCTTCATTTGAAGCAGGTCAGTCAGATTTTCTAATGAAGGGCCATGCCCGTTAGCAAGCTCAGGAATGTTCAAGCCGGAAAGGCGTTTATCAAATGACTGCTGCTTGCCATAATCGGGAAAACTTGCGTCGATCAGCCGGGACTTCCAGTAGAGTGGTTGTGGATCGTAGTCGCCATAGCCGTAGTCAAAAAAATCGACAGTACGCTGGCGCAGGTTGATTTTGACCCGTTCACGAAGCATGGGAATGGGTTGGGTATTAAAACCCTCGTAGGTCATCAGGGTCAGTTTGCCGGAGCGGATATGAATTTTTACCAGGTCCACTCCATCGGTTTCCGAAAAAAGCTGTGTGGCACAACCGGCATAGATTCTTAATGGGGGCGGCAGGTCATTAATAAAACGACTATGGATGATCAGTGAGTGGCTGTCGTTAAGGATACTGGCTGGTAACTGCTGATGGGCCAGTTCGCACATCTGGTCAATAAGGTTGGGTTCTGCCAGGGAGAACAGCAGCTCACGAGCCTCTGCAACGGTTGTTTTGTAATCACCAAAGAAGGCTTTGATGTCTCTTTTCAGAGGGTCTGGCATGTGTTTGTAAATACGTTTTTTATTGAACTGCTGTAGGGCGAAGTAGACCTGTAAATCTTCCGTTCTCTCTTTTGCCGCCTGATCCAATGCCTGGATATCTGCTTCACCCTTTAACAGATTAAAGGCCTGTTTGGGGGAGCCTATCTGTTCTGCCAGCAGCT
This sequence comes from Endozoicomonas sp. ALE010, assembly GCF_049310165.1. Classification (NCBI taxonomy): domain Bacteria; kingdom Pseudomonadati; phylum Pseudomonadota; class Gammaproteobacteria; order Oceanospirillales; family Endozoicomonadaceae; genus Endozoicomonas; species Endozoicomonas sp. ALE010. Next base: position 28,843 of record NZ_JBLYNV010000034.1, read on the forward strand.
TGGATTCTTCAAATTCGTCGGCGGTGGGTAACCGACCCAGTTCAAGGCAGCGCTGCCAGAAATTTTCCAATAGCTGACGGTTTTCTTCTAATAGCCGTTTTTTGTTGGAGGTGGGCCTGCTTTTTTGAACCAGCTGTTTCCATTGTGGTCTTCGGCGTTGCTTATTGGCCAGGTAGAGCTGTTCTTCGTCTTTGTCTTTGAAAATGTAAAAGATCCCCGGTGCTACCGGGATGGGTTCTTCATCGAGAATCTGTTCGATGAAGATCTGGAGTTCAGTCTGGCTGAAGTATTTTTGAAAAGTATTTCTGCTAGTGAGTACACCGTCTTTAAAAGGCTTGAATTTGCGGATGTGCTGTTCGCTGGCAATCATGGCGGATACCACCAGTAATTTACCGGTCAGGCGCCAGGCTCCGAGTACTGCATCAACCCTTTCTTCCAGGTCTTCGATTACATTAATGACATAGCCAAGGTTGACCAGGTCCCCTTCTGTTTTTTTGCCCTCGGGTCGCCAGTTTGGATCCCAGCCACTGGCGGTGATGCCATGGGCCTGTAATTCCGACAGGTCATCGCCATGGCCGCAGCCATAGTCAAACACGGTGTATTGCCCCTTCAGGTAGCCATTATTGGCCAGCGTTTTCATGGGGCTTGAAAGGCTGTCCCGGCTCAGTGCGGTTTTGTGGCGGTCAACCTTGTGTTGTGTTTGTGGTTCGGTTAAGTCGATGGCTGCCCTTCGGAATAGACGACCATCCAGTAGTTCATAGCCTTTGTCTTTGATCAGGGTTTCCCAGCTGTTACGGAATCCAATGATGCGAGTGTTTTCATACAGCCCTGCAGCTTCGCCTTCCCGGGTAATCTCACAAAAGTCTGCGTGGTTAGGGTCTGAGGGGAGGATCATGTGTTCTTTGCGATGGAGGATAGGCGGGTTGGTGGAGCTGGTAAAGTCAGACTGTTTTATCTTTTCTTGGGCGAGGTCTATCCCATAACTGAAGTGCAGTGATGGATAGGCTTCGTCGTAGAAATCCGGATAGTAGAGCAGGGTGACTTTGAAACAGTCTTTATGGAGGCGAACGATATTCCAGTGCTGTTCCGGTATGCCTGAGTTTGTGGCTTTCTGGTGAATCCATGAGAAAAAATCCGGTGCGGTTTCACTCAGCGCCGAACGGTGGAGATAGAGTGCTTTAGGCAGTTTTTTGCCAAGCTCCAGTTGTGCAACCGTTTCATACCATTCTTGTTCATTCATGGCTTTTATTTATAGCTGAAATTGTTCAAGAAAACGCTCAGGGGTGAGGTTTCTGGGAATGTAGCCCTGGCCGTTGGTTTTGGGTGTCATTATGCAGATGGCTGCATTTTGAGAGTCTTTGTTATAGCTAACGTGAATGGGCTTGTCGTGTCCATAAAAATAGAGCCTGTCGAAGGTGAGCTGTTTGACGATCCAGGTGGTTACCTCCAGTGATGAGGTGTCCGGCACATGAAAATCGCAGGCGGCTCCTCCCCGAGAGCAGATAATGTCTCCCTTCCTGTTTTTTTCAAAGCAGCTGTGCTGATCCAGTTTGGGATAGATAGAGGGCAGCATGCCCTGTTCTTTGGCCAGTTTTTTTCTTGCCGTCGCCAATGTGGGGGAGCAAAAGCCGTATGTGATTTCCAGGGCACCAAACTGCTCATAAACCGGATCGAGTATATAGGTCGCCAAATCGGCAAGGGCCTGCCAGCTCTTGTCAGCCAGTGGCAGGTTATCAATAGACGATGATTGCCAAGTTTCACCGCACTCGATCAGCTGCCGGTAGGTGAAGTGTTTGCTGCAAGGTTGGTTCAGCTGGGGCATGGTGAAACCCGTTGTTTGTTTTGATCAGAATAAGGAATTGGTCTGGTGAAATTCAATCCCGAATGAAATAAACTGTGCATGGAATCATCCTTGTTAATAAACTCTGAGAGATTCGATGTATATCTTCCCTGAAACTGAAAAAAAGCTGAAAGCCAGAATTTCCAGCTATCGATCGGCGCTCAACAAAGAGAAAAAAGAGTATCACTTTATCAGTGATGGCAGTGGTAAACGATATGTTCTGTTCAGTCTGTACCTGGTCCTGAACGATTTGAAAAAGTCAGAGAGTTACTTTAACTGGTACCAGGAGGAGTTTCCTGATGATGCGGGTGAACCGGTCCAGAAATTGTGCTGGTCTCTGGGCCTGCTGAGAATGAACAAACCGGTGGAAGCACGCTACAGGCTGGCGGATCTGATGCTGGCAAATCTTTATCTGATCCCTTACGTGCTGGGCCAGCCCCTCGAGCAGGAATATGATATCTGGCATGCATCCAACTTCCACAATCTGGATTATATTTATGACTTGCCAGAAGAGGTCAATAACGCGATTACGGATAACGAGCGGGAGTGGATGGGTGAGGCGTATGGCTCACTTGAGTTTCGCCGTATCAGAAAACGATACATCGAAATTTACCATGAGTTGTTAACTACTAAAGAGCTTGCTGAGCGAACAATATTACTCAACGAGTCTCGTGGTTTATTGGTGAAATAAACTGAGAGGTACAAATGGGGCATTACTGTAGGATTTGTGCCTGTAGCAAGCCAAATGAACAGTTTTCTGGCAAAGGGCATAAGAATCATATCTGCAAAGAGTGCTCTAAGAAACCCAAAGAGGAAAGATGTGCAATTGATCAGGAAAATGAAATATTTGGTTTTATGCGTCAGTCAACTATTTCCAGGAAGAATATAGCGCGTTTGCATAAACTGAAACTGTCGGCTAACCAGCGCGTTGCCGAGCTGGCTGTCATTACTTTAGCGGTTGCACTGGTTAAACCACACAAAAAGCGCAGGCTGAAGGTGTTGGCCAAAGAGCATAGAGAGTTGTTTATTAAAGTCAGTGAGTCTGGTCTTATTTATGCCCACCATTACTGATCATCCAGCAAGCTACCGGGTTTGGAAACACCAATTTATTTTGATTCCCTGATGCTGGTTCAGCCGGGATATCGCAGAGGAATTTAAATTGACATCAGTGACTCGCAAGCAGCGCCGCCAACAGAAGCGGGAGCGGAAAAAGTTGTTTAAAAAGCTTAACAGGATATCCAGCAACGCTATCGATAAGATAAGGAATAATTGCGTTGCCGATACCTCGGAAAACCTGGGGCTTTCCCGTATGTCCGATCATATTTCAGACTTTTCCGAGCCCCTTTATGATTCCAGCTGGGATCAGGACGGCATTGAGGATATTTATGAGCTGGTCTGTTGTTGCTGGAATATAGGCACATGTTCGAAAGAGTTCGAGGATTTTTTATGGGGTATTTTGATTGAGAGGAAACTGGACGAGTGCGTTAATGACCCCTATGGCATACTCGCCAGCAAGCTCTCTGGCATTATTGACCAAAGGCGCTTGAGGTTTGCTGAAGATCGTCGTTTTATCATGGATTTTCGCCTGGAGTTTACTGAAGACAATTGCATGAATCTGCAAATAGTCAGCATGCCGATAGCTCAAAACGAATTTCTGGCAATGCAGGCAGCCAGGGTGATGGCTATGGAAGATGAAACTTTGGGCGCATAAAATTCCCGGGGTTTCGGACTTCAAGCTTTAACCGTGACGATTTTCGCCCGGCTTGTCGTGTAGCCCTGGCTGAGCGACTTCTGATAGGCATCCCTTTTTCTTGAATCCCACTGGTCATGGTCTCTGTATTGTCGTGCTTTTACAGGTTATGAATATGATCCACCATCCCGGGATTTCAGTTCATATGCCCAACGATGCAATGATTGACCCTGGAATCCGGAGTCTTCGTGATCAGTTAAGCAGGCCAGGATAAATTGGGGAAGATAACGGCAGCTCACCGTGATAAGGTGAAACTCAGGTCTATTCTGAAACGGAAGCACCGCAAAAACCTTACTGCCGGTAATGCCTCTTACCGGAAGTAATATGTTGATTGGTATGAGCTTTTTTAAAGTTTGAAGTTTTCATTTATCAATGATATCCGGTTACTTTGAATTAAATTTTCCGCTCATTAACTTATGCCGTGGAATCCTTACCTTCCCAACGAGGCTTATGGAGCCTGAATCTGGTATCACGCTCCTCAAATGGTTTTGAGGAGTCTCCAAACTCCTCAACGAGACTTGTGAAGCCTGAATCTGGTATCACGCTCCTCAAATGGCTTTGAGGAGTCTCCAAACTCCTCAATGAGGCTTGAGGAGCCTGAATGCGCTATCACGCTCCTCAAGTGGTTTTGAGGAGCCTCCAAACTCCTCAACGAGGTTTGTGGAGCCTGAATCAGAGGTTACGCTCCTCAAAAGGCGTGGGAATTCAGAGCTATCCGCTATGTGCGTTGGAATACACCCTGACCTTCAGTAATTTCTAACAGCTCTGCAAAACAAAGTACCGCAGGACGCCTCCCCGAAGCCGGTTTGATCTCCAATAAAATCCCGGCATCGCGCAGTTGACGGAGTAAAGCCGGTGTGGTTTTGGGATGAATGCCGTACTTTTCTTCAAACTGTTGAATAATATCCGTGGTGCGAAAGATGGGGCGACTAAACAGCGCATCCAGTAAATGAACAGAATACTGGGAGCGGGTAATGTGTTGAATTTGATGCTTCATATGCTCATACAGCCCCATGATGTTTCTCACCCGCGCACTGTTTTCCCTGGCCTGAAGGGTGATTGCTCGCAAAAAGAAAGCAATCCACCCATTCCAGTCTCCTTCTGAAGAGATCGCCTGGAGACGCTGGTAATATTCGTCACGGTGGGCTTCCAGGTATTCGCTCAGGTAGAACATAGGCTCGGAGAGAATTTTTTTCTGGTACAGAAATAGCGGGATCAGGATGCGTCCAATCCGGCCATTACCATCCTTGAATGGATGCAACAGTTCGAATTGCCCGTGTACCACGGCGACCTGAAGCAGAAAGTCGCAGTCATCATAATCGATATAACGTTCCCAGGACTCAAGGTGCTCCATTAATCGCAGTGGTGAGGGAGGCACAAATGTCGCCTGTTCCATGGAGCAACCCGCCCGGCCAATCCAGTTCTGATCGTTGCGAAATTCACTGGGAGATTTATTCTGTCCCCGAACGCTGTTGAGCAGTATGCTGTGCAACTCACGAATCAGGCTTAAACGAATGGGATAAGCTTTCAGGTGTTCACTGGCCTGAAACAGGGCAGCGCGGTAGTTTGAAATTTCCTGGATATCCTTGAATTTCTCGCCCTCTTTCTCCAGTCCTGCCTCCTGCTCCAGTACCTCATCAACGGTGGCCTGAGTACCCTCAATCTTGGAAGAGAGTACCGCCTCTTGAGTGGTCAGTGGCGAGAGCATCACCGCAGGGTTTGGTATCCCTTGTAGCAAACCATCGTACCGGGCAAGCTCAGCGTTTGCCTCGCCGACCAGGCTAAACAAGGCTCGAAAGTCAATATTCTCCAGGGGCAGCGTATCTGGCTGATCAGGGGGCATCCTGTTGGTATCCTGAGCCAATATTATGGGTTTGATTGTAGCGCGGCATGGGTGTCTATGATACGGGGTGACGTACGGATACCCGGATAGCATATCTGGCCATATCGATGGATTAAGCGTTCTATAAATTTCAGAACGATTACAGGATTGCCCGCAGGCAAAAATTTGCCTGCCCCTTCTTGTTGGTTACGAGCAGTGCACTGGGTGGATTTTAAAATGCGATTTGTAATGCAAGAAACATGAAGCAAACGCTTCGCAGGTATGAGCGATGATCAGAGAAAATATCTTTCAGTGTTGAAAACTGTCGTTTAGATGACCACTTTCGCTGGGTAACCAGAAGGTATTTTTCATTAAATTTTTTTCTAAAAAAATGGTTGAAATATCGAAAAATAATAAACACTTGCGCAATTTTTCCTAAAACGATTTGAGCTAAGTTGTTGAAATATAAGAGTGGCACGATAGCTTCAGGTGCTGGTGACTGTACGGTCGTGGAAGTTCGAGTCTTCTCCTGGGCACCAATTCTCAAAGATATGTCGTGTAATTCTCGGCAAATCAGGTAAGGCGGGGTGCGCCAACGGACTCGCCGCATTTCTCCATGAACGCATCTTGATGTATTTGAACGGCGGCTTATATCCCAGCTGTTTTAGCCGCCTATGCAGCTTGGCCGGTTTCTTCCACTGTTTCAGCTGTATACATCGCAGTCTGCGCCTGACCCAACTCATGACTCCCTTCAGCGCACTGCGACAATTGGCTATCTTGAAGTAGTTGGCAAACCCTCTCAGCACCGGGTTCAGTTCTTTGATGATCGTCACACGGGCTCATCTGCCACCTCACACCAGTGCTATCCTTGAGTTTCCTCTTGCGATAACAGCCCCCGATGACTCAGGGATTGATGCCAGGCTTCCCCAGTTACTAAACAGATCCCTGCCAGAAATTCCACCCTCAATCACTTGTCGGGACTGACTGAGTATTGGGCGTCGCGCTATTTCGCACGCTTGCCGCTCCCGACCTGCCGAATCAGGTTCGCTTACGCTGTGTACCTCTGACTTCCTATGGCCTTCGAACCCAGCCGTTGGCCAGCAACGCCCTTGCCATTCGGATTACCTTCCCCTCAGTCGGGGTGGTTCAGGCTTCTTTCAGCCTGACGGGTTTGCCCGCTTCGCTGGGCAAACAAAAAACCGGACAATTGCCCGGTGATACCTTCTCTCATATCTCTTCCTTTTTGTTATCTTGTACCCAGTACTTTCTGGGTTTTCCGAATATAGATTTTCTTCGCTTCCAGTGTTTTGTGGCCAGATACTAATCCTTCGTGGTCAGACACGCTTTTTGCTTTCAGGTCGTGGAAGTGCCACTTCTCGTTAATCAGTCCTTCATCTACTGTGCAGTTAATCAGTTTCTGCTACTGGCGGGGTTTCGCACCGTGCGATATCGTACTCTGATTTGTCGGGCAAAATTCCTCAAAGGGCAAGAAATTCGGGTTGTCTGGAGCTGTTTTGAGAATGATAAGGGGCACTGAAAAAAGAATTTTCATCTCAACCAATACAGAACACGAAGGGCTTGATGTACTTCGGGGTTATGCAAAGCGGTGGCCAGTTGAGCCTATGTTTCACCAGCTCAAACATGCATTTGGCTGTTGTCATCTGTGGCAGCAAAAATTGAGAACACTTCTGCGCTGGATGCATTTGAAAATGGCAGGTTATGCATTATTACAGTTGTTGACCGTCTGCAAAAATCAGTCATGCCTGACGATTTCCCGGATACCCTGGAGATCTCCGGATACAACAACCGCAGGCATGATGAGAATTTCCCTGTCACGAATTATTCCAAGGTTCCCCATTCGTAAGGGCTGGGATAGATATCATCAAAAATATGAGCTCAATTTCAATGAACTGTCCGGCCAGTTGAAGACAGATAAAGTAGAGGCTGCATAAATACAGCCATTTAGAGAAAAACCGGCAATAAAAGCGAACCTGAAAAAATTGTTTGTTGATGTCGGCTTGTTATTTTATCGAAACCTGGCCAGTCTTTCGTGTCATGCAAAGTCTAAAGTCGAGTTGTGAAAGAGAGGAACTTTTATAAGAAGGCGTGGTCTTAAGCTGTAATTCAACAGTTCAATAATTCAATGGATCAAACCAATCAATTTTCTTCATTTGATGCTTATTTTTATTATCTTTGTTCCAGCGCATTAGGTTTAGTAGATCAAGAACAGCAATTTGGGGCTACCGAACAGCAGCCTGTTTATCAAGGCATACCAGTTCAAGTGCTGAACCCTATTCCTATTTACAATAGCGGACCAGATACATATCAAAATGAAGCTGATCATTCTTATTCATTGAATAAATATAGTATTACATCCCTAACAAACCTCGATTCAGAAAACGCTTCTGGAACAGGTATTCAAGAAATACCACAATCCATTCTTGATGAATATGTTCCTTACCAGCCTGATTATGAGCCCGTTAATAATCCATTATTACTAACACCAAGTACTCCCATTCAGCAGCTAATATCGTGGGACGAGCTTGAAATCAGAAAGCAAACAGCAGCGAATCATACAAGCTCAGGTTTACAGTTAACTAATCTTCCTGCCGGAATTCATAGTTCACAAGATTTACGGCCAGTTGCTGTCGTTAATCCGTCATGCATGTACCAAGCTACAAGTGATAACCAAACAACCCAGGCAGGAGTTAATGTTGATAGCAGTTCTTCACTTGCCGAGCGACAAAGGGAGCGCAATAGGGAGCTCCGAAGGGAGCGCTACCAGACAGATCCCGCTTACGCCGAGCGAGAAAGGGGGCGCAAAAGGGAGCGCCAAAGGGAGCGCTACCAGACAGATCCCGCTTACGCCAAGCGCCAAAGGGAGCGCCAAAGGGAGCGCTACCAGACAGATCCCGCTTACGCCGAGCGTCAAAGGGAGCGCAAAAGGCAGCGCTACCAGACAGATCCCGCTTACGCCGAGCGTCAAAGGGAGCTTCGCAAAGATCCCGCTTACGCCGAGGGACAAAAGATCTATACAAAGACCTACAAAAGAATCAAAATACAAACCTCCAACAAGGAAGAAGCTAAAGAGCAAGCTGTGATCGCAAGAGAGCGGTATCTTCAGTCAGTCAATTCAGCTAAAAACTCAGGTTATTTACCACTGAGTTCTAATTGTCAGTCATGATGTGACTTGGGCGGAACCCAATGATTATTACTTACAAATCGCCAGCATAAACCTGCCCAAAGATGAACGCTATTCAGGCAGTCTGCCAGGGACAGGCGTATCCGCAGAATGGCGAGACAAGACGACAGAGTTCCGGGTCCCAACCTTGACAGAAGAAGAAGCCAAACTGAAGCAGCTGATCGACCAGGGTTTTGCAGTACTGCGTGACAATAAAACAACAACCGGCTTTGATAAGCCTGAAGCTGATGCCTGCGAAATCTGGCTGGATGCCTGGGAAATAATCAAAGAACTCTATCAGGACAAGACATCTCTGGACATCATTGGCTCCAGGATGGAATTTACCCTGTACTCTTGGGGCTCCGAGATGGATATGGGCCCCGGCCTGCAAAATTGCTTTTACGTCATAAAAAGCTGTTAACCTGTTGAACTGTATAAAGAAAATGTCGCCCCTCTTGTTCGGGTACATGAACCGCCAAATTATTCTATCAGTGTTGCTGGATTGGCCTTGTTGGAAACCAAAGTATCAGAAACAAAAACGATCCGACTCCCCTTCTCCATGCCCTGATATTCATTCTGATAATACTTGTCATGTACCAGCTGACGAAAATGCCATGACCTGTAGTGACTGTTCGGGGATGCTCTATTTTCCCTAACACCAGCCATACTGCCTAAAGTCATATGCTTGCTACAACGATGACCCAGAGATGCAAATTGGTGATTACTGAACTGTCCTGGCAGTCCATCCTGTAAAATATCTTGGCGATCATTACTGCGTGCATACATAACATACACTGACATGGACACCATCAGTTTCAGCAACTCATAATGAGACTGCAATTCCGCATTATCACAACGCTCTGTGTGAAGATATCCTCTTGAAGCAAACCCAGGGAGAATGTCGGCAAGATCCTGATATCGGTTTGCAGACAGAATACGTGGCAAATCTTCTAATTTCACGGATATGCGAGAATATGTTGTTGCCGGATCATGAGCAAACTGAAAATTAAACGTCAGCATTCCCTTGCGGCCAGGAGGCGTTTGTGCTGACTCGGTGCCTTTGCTGCATACCTTGATGAATGGATCAATTTTCTCATTCATCTCATCAGTATTCCGGCACATCGTCACCAGAACTCCAGTTATAGATAGTCCGGCAAACTTATATTCCTTCGGGATCGCCAAAATAAACTGATCATAGGGCAACCGGAAACCTTCAACCGCTGATAAGGAAAACTTTGCCTGTAACAGCATGTTCAGAACGTCAGCATCCTTGGGAAATATCATACGACGCTGACCAATACGCCAGTAATACTCTTCGCAACAAATTCCGAAATCTAATGTGTTAATGAAATCTGGTTCGATGTAGTTTGTATAGTGATGGATATGATCCTCGAAAGACCACGATTTCAGGCGGTTAAGCTTGGCTGTCTTCTTGATGATTTTGTCGCTGGCACGGAGATCAAGGTTAAAACGGTATTGATAATATCCAGGCATTTCGCCGCCTATAATGTTCAGAACTATTGTACCGAATGATAAGTGATTTCAGTGACATTCTGAAAGGGATGCTCACAGTACCGAAATTGAAAAATCCAGAGGCCGCACCTGCTTGGTTAGCTCAAGACGATAATCTCCCAGCCTGTTGGCACTCTCTATATAAGGGGACAGGTGCTTCAAATCATCTTCGGTAATTTTGTGCCCTTCTTCTTTCAGCTCCTTCAATACTCTCATCATCACTTCGACGTTATAAAAAATGAGCATGTTAGTGGCAAGGTGATTCCACTTAATGATTTTGTCCTGTTCGTGACGATCATTTTCCCGAATCACGCCCTTGTTGTAGAAGAAAACCCAGTCAGAGAACTTATTGAAATGTTCACTTTTGTTGGTTGAAGCGTTAATCATACGGCGTAGGCCTCCATCTGCAATATACTCCATCAGAAACTGGGTTCGAATAACCCTGCCAAGCTCCCTGAAGCCATAATACAGCTGGTTTTTCCGGCTCTTGCCTGTTAAGCGACGAACAATGGTTGATGCAGTCAGTTTTCCCGCTTTAATTGACATGGCGATTCTCAGCATTTCCGGTAATTCTCTTTCGACTATCTTGTAGTCGATAGGCTCTGCGAAGATACCGTTGATGTGTTTGAATCTGGCTCCAGCCTCTGGCCGGTGTAAATTTAACCGTTTGATGTTCTTGATCCTGGGCATCAGCTTTATTCCCAGTAAATAAGCCAGTCCGAAAACAGCAAGGCTTTGCCCATGTGTATCAGAGTGGACCGTATCGGGCTGAATGTCGGAATCATTCTGCAGAAGGCCGTCCAGAATATAAATTGCCTCATAAACACCACAGGGTATAAAGCGGGAAAAGAGGCAAATGTATTTGTCGCTGAGGTGGTAGTAGGCAATGCCGCCATAGCCACCATACCGAATGTGATACTCGGACAGAAGGTTGTTTTCATACACATCCCATTTTGTACCATCGGCAGACGCTCTTTTGCCGGTTCCCCAGTAGGCAGGTAGCGAAAACTGGTTATAGCCATTGATGACATCCCTGATACATTTGATGAGAGTGTCTTCGGAGCAGTGCTTGAGATTCAGTCGTGCAATTTGTTTGCGGCTGATATTCTGAACTGAGCGGGACAGCTGGACTGGCCCAAGGTTACAGCCGTAACAAAGCAGGTTGAGGACGAAGCGTTCTTCTATATTGTCAATTCTGGATTTATTGCCCGACAGAGGCCGTATATGCTTGCTGAGATTCAACCACTTTTCAGTTTCAGACAGCACATCCAGAATATTTTTAGGCGGCATACGCTCTTTGATCAGGGATGCGAGAGCCTCTTGCTCAGGTGTTGGTTTCTCTGCCTTGATCGGAGTAATGCATAGCTTTTTATTGATAATCTGCACTTCAGTGTTTTCTGGAAACTGCTCATCAGCCTTTTTGCAAACAGCGTGAAGTCTGGCTTTGAGCTGACTGCAAAAGTCACCACCATCGGAGGGATAGCCCATCATTTGGCAGAAATCTTCGAACTGCTCTTGATACTCTTCTTCTGAGATAAACTGCGTTCTGAAATCACTGAAATTCTCACTGTCTTCAACAAATAAATCGCCGGATCTGAGTGCTTCCGCAACCAGCGTAAAGAGGCATAGCTCAAGGTAAAGACGATGCACCTTGGTAACGGGTACACCTTTCTTTTGGGTTTCAGTGACTGAAGTCCACCATTTTCTTGCCGGTACCCATTTTAGAGATACAGAGCTGTTGGATACATCAATATGGCTTTTACGTGATGTTTGGTGTTTTTTGATAAACAGTATGACTTTGATCAGCGCATAGTCACTAAGAGGCGTTCTCACCTTCAGCAAGTTCAGGGCATCAAACAGATTTGCCCTGTGATTTTTAAACATAGGGAGTAAAAACGGGAGGTAGTTGTTGCTTGAGTAAGTCAGTAGCTGATCGCAGGAGTCGATCACTTCCTGCGGATTGTGTTTCAGGGCTGTGCCTATATTCCGAAGTTTATGCTGATCGTCTCTGCTACTCCCCTGGTAAGCAACGGTAACATCCTTCAGCTGCCCGATAAGCTGCTCCTGCTGTTTCGTTTTATTTTTCAGCCATTCCTTCAGCTTCTTGTCTGCCCGAGTGTGCATACGCCGCATCAGTTTGATCAGTAAATCAGCCGCATCATCAAGGGTGCGGGAAAGTCGGTAACGGAGTAGGATCGTCAACAGCAGCTCTTGCTTACCCTTTCTCAATCGTGCCATTTCCGAACGATCCAGAGCGCGGGCTTCCAACTGCAAGTCCCGGTATTTGTCAGGTGTGATATCCGGCAAGTTGGGTAGACCTGCCTGCTGCTTGCGAAGCCAGCTCAACACACCCAGCGTATTGGTTGTGTTTTTTGTCGTCAGCTTTCCAGGTTCTTTTTTAAGCTTTTCCCATGATTCTTCATCCAGTAATGATGAGAGAACCAGTTTGGACTTTTCATCAAGAGAATCGAGGTAATTGCTGTAGAGTTCTTTATTGACCCTTCGGCGCTGGTCACTTGCGACCCGAGCAAGTGCATCAAAGGTAGGAAGCTCATAAGAGTCCTTAATCAGATTTTCGAGAACTTCATTGATGATATCCGCCAGGTGGTGTTTGCTTTTTGCTGACTCATAGGCCCGCTGTATGATGATATTCCTGCCAGCGGGTTTTACTTTGAAGCGATCTCTCAGCAGGCTCAGATAAATACTTCTTACGGAAGAGTCCCTGTGTTTTCTGACTTCTTCACCAGAACTCCGACTCTTTGTTATCTTGCCGTAATATTGAATGTATCCATCAGGTAGGTCATCAAAACCTGTGTGATAGCCCAAATGCTGAAACATCTTCAGCATGGTCAAAAGTACTTGGCGATGCAGAGGCTTTTTTACCTGACCATTGATCCAGTCTATTTCATCGGGGATCGATTCCCTGAACCTAAACTCATCGGTCAATATCGGCAGTTTGGCAAACTGGGACCTGCGTATAAAATTCTTGAACCTATCAGGCCGGTTAACCAGGATGACTGGATTGTCCTGATTCAGATCCCTGAGTCGGGAGAAGAAACTGAATACAGATACTCAAATATCAAAAACGATCCGGTTGCTCACTGATGCTCGCTATTGCTTTTGACTTAATTGTTGCAGACAGAAAAGAATCATCCGAAAGGTTGTGCCACAGGCTTATATTGAGATTGGTTCTACCCTTTCCAGTCTTGGATTCAGGAGAGTTCAGGGTAGTCTTTATGTGACAGACGATGAGGACATGGCTAACCTCTTCCGTGCGATCACAGCCCTGAAATCTCTTTCCTGGTTTCCCGCATCTGTTAGAGATATCAGAGCTTTCAGGGTTGAACAGTGGTCAGGTTTTGCTGAGATGATCAAGGGAGGCTGATATGAAAATCGGCTATGCAAGAGTATCTACAAAAGATCAGGATTTATCACTGCAGCGTGAAGCACTATTAGCAGCTGGTTGTAACAAAATATACGAAGATAAAGTCAGCGGAACACAAAGTAACCGTGAAGGCTTGAAGCTCGCATTTGAAGTGTTACGGGATGGTGATACCTTGATTGTCTGGAAGCTGGATCGCCTTGGGAGAAGTGCCACAAATCTAATCACTTTGATCAATGAGCTTGAACAGCAGGATTGTCACTTTGTGAGTCTTACCGACAATATTGATACTTCAACAACTGCAGGTCGATTCTTCTTTCACGTCATGGCAAGCCTTGCCCAGATGGAACGGGAACTGATTGTGGAGCGAACTCGAGCAGGTTTAGAAATTGCCAAGCAACGTGGTAGAGTTGGCGGGAGAAAACGGCAGATGACAGACTCTAAAATAGATGCTGCAAAAAAACTTCTGTCGAACGGCCTTCCTGCAAAGGAGGTTGCCGAAAATCTCGGTGTTTCTATTCCAACACTTTATCGGTGGTTGCCAGCCAAAGGGACTAATGTCCCCCATCTACTTCCTGCAAAACAATGTGGGATAACAGCTTTGGATTTCGTAAAAATAATCATAAACCAAAACCAAATTTTGTAAAAAACGTCACTTGACTATTAAATACTTTTCATATTAAAAATGACAACGCAGATATGCAGGATAAAGCATTACCTTTCATCTGCTCGGCCATGGACACCGGCTGATTTATCAAATAATGAACAGGAATTCTTGATGTCTGCAGTAGGAACTTCGGACTCTGCGATCACCTGCCTGGTGATGATGGCTCGTTTTCACGGGCTGGCAGCTCAACCAGAACAGGTCAAGCATTTAATAGGCTACACTGAAGGTGTGGTTGATCCTGTTGATCTTCTCCGTATCTCCAAACATCTTAAGCTGAAAGTCAGAAGAACTCAGGTTGCCCCGGAGAAACTGCAAGAGTTGCCATTACCTGCTATCGCACTTGATAAGGATGGTAGCTATTTCATTGTTGCCCGTTGTAATGATGACAAGATTCTGATTCAGAAGCCTACGAGTTGCCAGCCTGAGGCATTGGAGCTGGATGACTTTCAAACTATTTTTTCTGGTGAATTATTTCTTTTTACCAAACGTTCCCTGCTGCCGGACAGTCTTTCAAAATTTGATTTCAGCTGGTTTATTCCCGCCATACTCAAGCATAAAAAAATGCTCTATGAAGTACTGCTGGCGTCGTTTTTTATCCAGCTCTTTGCACTGATTACCCCACTTTTCTTTCAGGTCATCATAGATAAAGTTCTGGTTAATCAGGCTTTAACGACACTTGACGTACTCGCCTTCGGGTTGCTGGTTCTGTCGATTTTTGATGTTGTGCTGAATGGCTTGCGGAATTATGTATTCAGCCATACTACCAACAGGGTCGATGTGGTTCTTGGTTCCAGGCTCTTCAGTCACCTATTGCGTCTACCCGTTGCTTTTTTTCAGGCTCGCCGTGTCGGTGATACCGTTGCCCGTGTTCGTGAGCTGGATACCATTCGTGAATTTATTACCGGCTCAGCCCTGACGCTTTGTATTGATTTATTGTTCACGGTCATTTTCTTTGTCGTCATGTATTTCTACAGCCCGACGCTGACGTGGATCGTGTTAGGTTCGATTCCCTTCTATATTATTCTCTCGTTAATAGTAACGCCTATTCTTCGGGCTCGCTTAAATGAGAAGTTCAAACGCGGTGCTGAAAACCAGTCCTTTCTGGTGGAATCCGTCACTGGTATAGAAACCATTAAAAGCACAGCGGTTGAACCCCAGATGCAGAGACATTGGGAAGATCAGCTGGCGGCTTATGTTTCCGCTTCTTTCAGATCCATGAATCTGGGCAATATTGCCAGCCAGACGGCAGGGCTCATCAATAAAGTGGTGACGGTACTGATTCTTTGGGTGGGAGCCACGCTGGTTATTAATGGTGACCTTTCCGTCGGTATGTTGATCGCCTTTAATATGATTGCCGGTCGCGTAAGCGCACCTATTTTGAAGCTGGTTCAGCTGTGGCAGGACTTTCAGCAGGCGGGGATTTCGGTTCAGCGTTTGGGGGATGTTCTGAATACACCCACAGAGCCGGGACACGATCCAAACCGAACAACGCTGCCTGCATTAAAGGGTTTCGTTGAATTTGAACACGTCACCTTTCGATATCAGCCGGATCGTCCAGCAGTACTCCATGGTGTATCGCTTGAAGTAAAGCCAGGAGAGGTGATTGGCATTGTTGGTCGATCCGGCTCAGGAAAAAGTACGCTGACAAAACTGGTGCAACGTTTGTATGTACCAGAGTCTGGTCGTGTATTGGTCGATGGTGTTGATTTGGCTCTGGTTGAACCTGCCTGGTTACGAAGGCAGGTAGGCGTTGTGCTTCAGGAAAACTTTCTCTTCAACCGATCAGTTCGAGACAATATTGCTCTGGCTGAACCGGGAGCCTCAATAGAACGTGTGATGGCTGCAGCAAAACTATCAGGCGCTCATGACTTTATTCTGGAGTTGCCTGAAGGTTATGACACACAGGTAGGTGAACAAGGCAGTTCTCTGTCTGGTGGTCAAAAGCAACGTATTGCTATTGCCAGAGCACTCCTGACCAATCCGAGAATTCTGATATTTGATGAAGCCACCAGTGCGCTGGATTATGAGTCAGAACATATCATCCAGCAGAATATGAAGCGAATCAGTCAGGGGCGTACGGTGTTTATCATCGCTCACCGACTTTCTACTGTGCGTGATGCTGATCGCATTATCACAATGGACAAAGGGAGAATTGTTGAGGAGGGGCCTCACGATCAGCTGGTCAAACAAGGTGGTCATTATGCCCGCCTGAATGCTCATCAGCATGGGCTGAGGGAGGCTGTGTAATGGTTAAATCGTTCTTTGATCATGCTACCAAAGCCCTGTTATCCAAAACGGAAAACACTGAGGCATTACACAGTACCCGTCGTCAGTTTTTGCCCGCTGCACTGGAAGTGGAAGAAACTCCAGCCAATCCGGCCAGCAGAGTCATCGTAAAGGTCATTGTTCTGCTATTCACTATTGCTGCCGTCTGGGCGTGTTTTGGCAAGATCGATATTGTCGCCACGGCTCAGGGAAAAATAGTCCCTGGTGAACGGGTAAAAACCATTCAACCTATGGTGATCGGTGAAGTTCAGAATATTCATGTTCGGGAAGGTGATGATGTCGAGGTGGGAGACCCTCTGATTTCACTGGTAGACATTGTGACTGAAGCCGAACTGGTCAGGTTAAGTAAACAGACCTCTGCTTTTTCATTACAACTGGCCAGGCAGGAAGCCTTTATTGATTATCTTGATATCGATAATTATTCGAAGCCAGCCCAACTGAAGCTGGATAGTTATCTCAAGCAGGAAGAAAGCGACATCAATATTGAGTTTGAAGAACAGCTCTTACAGCAACAAATAGAAGACTATGTATCAGCATCTGAAACACTGAAAAGCCAGCTCAAGAGCAAAAAGGCAGAACAGCGAACAATAGAAGCCATTGTCACCAAACTGCAACGAGTCCTGCCTATTATTGAAGAGCGCACTCAGGCGCTGGAAGGCCTGTATAAAAAGAACTATGGATCAAAAGTGCAATACCTTGAACTGGAACAGCAACGTATAGAGCTGGAAGAAGATATCAAGGCACAAAAAGCGGCAGTACAGCAATTGATTGCCGAGCAGGAAGAAGTTCAAAACCAGCTGCTCAGTCTTCACGCTCAAAAACGGCGGGAAAGCCTGGACCAACAGGAAGAGCTTCGCCTGCAACTCACCAGCCTTGAGCAGGAAAGCATTAAGGCGCAAGAACTGCATGAACAGCAGATCATCACATCCCCCATAGACGGCACTGTACAGCAGTTACAGATTCATACCATCGGCGGTGTGGTTCAACCGGCACAGGCCTTGATGCAAATCGTCCCCAAAGAAGCAAAGATGGAAGTGGAAGCCTGGGTACTGAATAAGGACATTGGTTTTGTTCAGGAAGGCCTGAAAGCAGAAGTGAAAATCGATACCTTTAACTTTACCAAGTATGGCCTGATTGGTGGGGAGTTAATGAATGTGTCCAACGATGCTGTGCCCGATGAAAAACTGGGTTTGAGATATATGGCCAATGTCCAGATTGAAAAAGACTGGATGCAGGTGGAAAACCGGAAAGTGAATTTATCGCCGGGTATGAGTGTGGCTGTGGAAATTAAAACTGGGCAGCGTCGTTTGATTGAGTATTTTTTGAGTCCGCTTTTGAGGTTTAAGCAGGAGAGCGTACGTGAGAGGTAAGCCAGTATGTACTGAATGCTAAATTTTTAGCCGATGATAATTGGTTTTGTAAAACATTATTAATTTTTTATAGTGATCTTTTATAATGAAAACGAAACAAAACAAGAAATTAACCTTAAAGGAATCATGTTTTTTTAGTTTGACTCCTATTTTAATATTTTCTTTAATTTTAACTTTTTCTCCTCTCACATGGGCCGAAGCCAATCTGAAAAATAACTGCTATATCACGATTGACGGTGAGGTTGACCCAGTCCTAGTTCTGTTGGTTCTTTCTTATAAAGAAAAAGGGGTTGATGATAAATTGATAATCAAAAGGATATCCAATGCTATAAATGATGGTTGTGATTTAAACGTCACAGATAAAGATGGCTTATCACCATTAAATACTTCCATTCTCTTTCAGCATCTGGATTTAGTTGAGTTTTTTATTGAAAAAGGAGCTACCCCATACAACAAAATCATTAGTCCAAAAGATGTAATTAACGGACTTGATTCTGTAGCCTTTTCCAAAGCTCTTTTGGATAAAGACTGGTCTGATAAACGACAGAAAATTTACGATTACTTAAAAAAATAGCAGAATTAGCTGTTTTTCTGATTTAAATAACCCGTGTTAGTTTTTTTTAAAAGGGAAATTCTAAAATGTCTGACTCATCAAACAATCCAAACGATGATCTTAGGGAAGTTTTTCGAGATAGCAAAGGAAAAAGAGAACGTGCACTCGAAACACTTTATGATGTAATGCAGGATGATGAAAGCTTTTCACCAGAAAATAAGGAAGGTGCTGGTGAAACAATAGATGGGCTTTTAAATATTTTATTCCGAGGTCTAGTTCCTGAAGGTCTAGGCGATAAGATGGTTGATGATGTATCAAAACTGCATAATAAATCAAAAGATGAAATTGATAGAATATTAGGTGAGTCTGCACCTCGTGAGACTACTAACACTCCTCCTCCTGCGAAACCGAAAGCTCCTGGACCGACCCCTGCATCCCCGCTTGTTTTAGATTTGGATGGAGACGGTATTGAAACTGTTGGCCAGTCGTCAGGAATATATTTTGATCACGATGGGGATGGATTTAAAGAGCGATCCGGTTTTGTAGGAGTGGATGATGGACTTTTAATATATGACCGAAATGGAGACGGTAAAGTCAACGATGGTACGGAGCTTTTCGGTAATTCCACCGTATTGAACGATGGCAGCAAAGCAGATAATGGATTCACCGCTCTTGCTGAATTTGATTCAAATGGTGACGGTTTGATAAACGCGAATGATGAGGAATTTGTCAATTTAAGAGTATTTCGTGACTTAAACCAAAATGGCATTACAGATGATGGCGAATTGATTACTCTAGAGGAAGCGGGAGTTAAGTCTCTTTCTATTAATTATACCGATCAAGCATTTACAGATAGTGCCGGAAACGAACATAGGCAAGTAGGAAATTATACTGCAGACAACGGGCAAGTTCTTTCAATGAATGATGTCTGGTTTGATACTGACCCCACTGACACAATAGAAACTATAGTTGAAGTTCCTTTAGAAATTTCACTTTTTTTGCCAGATGCACGTGGATTTGGCACAACATTTTCATTGCATCAAGCAATGGCTAGAGATGAATCAGGAGAACTAAAAAGGCTAGTTGAGCAATTCGTCAACACAGACTCTCGTCAAGAAAGTCAAGCCTTGCTGGAACCAATAATTTTTGCTTGGACTGGACAGAGCGGGGGATACCGACAACATGGCAGAGCCCCAATGGATACACGAAAGATTGGTGCTCTTGAGTCTTTCTATGGATACCAGCTTCCAATAGCTCAAGGAGGGGGCTGGCAATATGCAAGAATGTATAATGAAATATTTGCCAGTTTGGTAGACAGTGTATTCTACCAAATGGCATCTGATAGTTATTTGAAGCCCCTATTTGACGAGGTAAGCTGGACTGAAGAAGCTGGGTCTGATGTTTGGCTCGGTGATTTCACAAATGTGATCGATGATCTCTATAGATATTCTGAGGCTGCTCCATCATCAGCACCAGATTTACTACAGGATTTTGTTCAGGCAGTAAGAGGTATTAATGTATATGATGCCCGAAATCTCGACAATCTCAGAACAGCTCTATACCGCTTCAATCAATTAGAAGAAGTTAATAATTTCAGTGTTGAAACAGCTGCGTTAGTAACTCAAATAGTCAATAGCTCGTTTAGTTATGGTGATAGGCTGCTTGCTGGAAATAGTGATATTTTTCTTTTGTATACCGATGTGATAGAAGGGGATGATAGTGATAATGAGTTAATTGGTCTTGAAACCAATGATCAGCTAGAAGGCATGAATGGTAATGATGTTCTTGATGGTCGGGCTGGAAACGATTTATTAATTGGGGGAAATGGTAACGACGAGTATCGTTTTGGGCTGGGTTATGGTGAAGACCGTATCAATAATTATGATCGCACAGAGGGGCGTTACGATGTAATTCGAATGCTAGGCGATTTAACAATAAATGATATTACTACTCAGCGGGAGGGTGACGACCTTGTCATCTCTATAAATGGTACAAATGATACCCTTCGAGTATTGTCTCATTTTTCTCAAGAAGGTTCTGACTATAAATACGTCGATGCAATCCTGTTTTCTGATGGCAGCAAGCTTGAGGTTGGGCCAGACAATTTCGACCTTCAGAATGTAGCTTCTCAAATCTTTAGTGATGGTGATGATGATATACATGGGACTTCCTATGTTGATGAACTGGATGGATTCGCTGGCGACGATTACATTTCCGGTAAGAAAGGGAATGATTTGCTCTCAGGGAATGATGGTCATGACCGGCTCTTTGGAGGTGATGGGAATGATCAGTTACTTGGTGGGTCTGGGCATGATGAGCTTTATGGTGGTACGGGTGACGATAGTCTAACTGGTGGAACTGGCGATGACCTTATGGTCGGAGGTTTGGGGAGTGATACTTATTATTATGGGCTTGGTGATGGACTTGATGTCATCAATGAATCTGGAAGCAATGAAACATTAGACCGCATTATTCTTGGAGCAGGTATTCGTTCAGAAAATATTCTGATACGTGCTCAAGGGGCTGACTTGGTTCTATACATTAATGGGGATCAAGATGAAATTCGTATTCGAAATTTCTACAACAGCACAAATAGTTACCCCATTGATAAAGTTGAATTCAGTGATCCTGATAGTTCTCTGAAGGAGTGGACTTCAACAGATCTTTATACATTAGCCTTGCAGGCTACAGATGAGAATGATGAGCTACAGGGTGACAATCAGAATAATATCATTGACGGTTTGAAGGGGGATGACTTGCTTCTGGGGGGAGCCGGTAATGATAATCTCAGTGGCTCAGAAGGAAATGACACTCTAAGAGGGGAAGATGGTAATGACACCCTGATAGGAGGAGTCGGTGCTGATACTCTTGAAGGTGGGCGAGGTAATGACAGACTTGAAGGTGGGGCTGGCAACGACCTACTTCTTGGTGGAGCTGGAAGTGATACCTATGTCATAACTGCTGATGGAAGTCAGGATATTGTAGAAGACTATGATAATACTGGCACTGACCTCGATAAGATTCTTTTTGATTCAACCATTAACCCTGAGAATGTTAGTTATCGAAGAACAGCTACTGATCTGATCATCGAAATTAATAAAGATGATGTTATTTCGAAGGTCATAATCAGAAATGGATTTATCAGTGAGCGCAACCAAATAGATCAGCTGGTATATGCTGATGGCACTGTAACCAGTATGTCTGAGGCTCTGGCGCAGGCTGCTCAGTGGACAGGGACCGATGGAGTTGAAAAAGTCTACGGTTATGCCGGTGTAGATATTATCAACGCTTTGGGTGGAAATGATGTAATTTATGGCCGTGATGGTGATGACCAGCTGTCAGGTGGTGAGGGTGATGACCGCATTTACGGTGAGCTGGGTAATGACAACCTCGTAGGAGACGATGGTGCAGATTACCTCCATGGCGGTATAGGTGATGATTCACTCAATGGTGGTAGAGCTAACGACCAACTACACGGCGACAAAGGTAACGATAGCTACATATTTGCCCAGGGGGATGGACATGACACCATAACCGAATATTCATCGGGTACTGACACCGATGTCATTCAGTTAAGCGAAAGCATTCTTCCAGCCAATACCATACTTCTAAGACAAACCGATGATCTTTTGATCAAGATTGATGGTGATGCTCAATCCATTCGGGTTCGTAACTATTTCAACAATGATGCCACATCAGGCTATGCGGTAGACCGGATTGAATTCGCAGACGGTACTGTTTGGGATATTGATACTGTCAAAGCGAAAGTTATTGTTCCTACGGAAGGTAATGATGATATCTGGGGCTATAACTCCTCGGATGATAACCTGAGCGGTTTGGCTGGCAATGATGTCATTAGAGGTCTTGGTGGAAATGACATCATTAATACCGGTGTGGGTGATGACACAGCCTACGGTGGTGACGGAAATGATCAATTGTATGGTAATGCTGGTAGTGATTACCTGATGGGTGGTGATGGTAACGATACCTATCATTTTGCAGCCAACGGCGGCTCAGACACTATCAACAACCTGTCCAATACGCCTGCTGATACTGATGTGCTGCAGCTGTCTGGTATTGAAGAAGAAAATCTTTGGTTTACCCGTGAAGGTGACAACCTGCTGATTGATGTTATTGGCTCTGATGATCAGATCACTGTGCAGGACTGGTACAGCAACGATGCCCAGAAGTTGGATCAGATACGAACCAGCGATGCAGTACTCCTGGCAAACAAGATGGATAACCTTGTAAATGCCATGGCTGGTTTTGATGCTCCTCCTCCTGGAAATGCACAGCTTCCCGATGATACCCGTACACAGGTAAATCCTGTTATTGCGGCTAATTGGCAGGCTGTTTAAGCCATCAAAGATGGGTAGGTGTGAAAGCCTACCTATTCAGTTTTGAATGATGGCCTGTGAAGGAAACTTTGCAGGCTTTTCATATTAACTGGAGGAGTAACTCATGCTACAAAAAGAAGTCTATGAAAAACATTATTTCTTTAAAATTCATTCATTTGCGTTACTTTTTTGACGTAAAAGCAA
Source organism: Endozoicomonas sp. ALE010 (assembly GCF_049310165.1). Lineage (NCBI taxonomy): Bacteria > Pseudomonadati > Pseudomonadota > Gammaproteobacteria > Oceanospirillales > Endozoicomonadaceae > Endozoicomonas > Endozoicomonas sp. ALE010. The sequence goes on from NZ_JBLYNV010000034.1 coordinate 51,747, forward strand.
TTTTGCAGGCCGAGGCCCGGATAGATATCAATATTTTTAATTGGTGTAGTTCATTGGTGTATATACCAATTTTATAAACGGTATCTATCCTTACAGCTGCAAAGGAAGTCATTTTTAAGGTATATATTTAACTAATACTAAGGGCACCAGGCCCCGAAACAATCGCTATCGACTTCGGCAATCACTCAATGGATGGATACAGATTACGTATTTACCGCAATTGAATAATTGATCCATGTCAACAAAACCGAGTTAGCAATAAGAATGAAGCCAATGTTATTTGAACCAAAAACGGCAGAAGCCATAGCAGCATTTACCCTGTCGGACCATCACCAGGTATTCCTCCGGGATGTTGATGTGTTTCTGGATTACCTGGTGAAAAATCCGGTTCAGGTTTCGAAAAGCAAGAACCTGCCTCCGGTTAAATGGGCTGAGCCACTGAACAGTCTGCTCTCCAGCCCCGAAGTGCTGACCTTGAAACGACCAATGACCACTAATTATGCCCGGCTAATGGGGCTATTATTGCTGAGTCGCAGTTCGGGGCTGGCCGCCCTTCGGCCAGATAGCAGGGGAAATACAGTACTTCATATCAATGAGGCGCTTTACCAGCAGTGGCAGGGCATGAATGGTGCTGAACGATATTTTTCCCTGCTGGAAGCGTGGATTAATCGAGGTTATGCCATGAGCGTCGGGGAGCGAATCAATACTATTGATAACCGCTTTCTGCCCGGGTTTATGATGAGGTACGGCGACACCGATCTATGGCAAGGCAAAGCGGCCAGGGATCCGGGCTTCTGGTTACGCAGGGGTAAGGCGTTCAACCTGACCATTCTCAAAATGGCCGGGATGGCTGAATTCCAGCTTGAGGATAGTAACCGGGAAATCCATTTCCTGAAATTAACGCCCTGGGGGCAGTTGTTTTTAAACGCCTGTCGGCAAGAGTTTATCGACTCGCTGAAAGACGATGAATATGAAGACGACTATGAACACATCAATCTACTGCCCGCGATAAAAGCAATTCGGCCAGATGTTCAAAAAAACCTGGAACAACCGGAGCCGATGATTGCTGCCAGTTATGTCCTGTCCGTTGCTTTGGGGAGTCAGTGCACCCGCACACTGAAAGTATCCGCTGACCACCTGCTTGAAGATCTGGCAGAAGCCATCCTTGACACCTTTGACTTTGATTGTGACCACCTTTATCACTTTCAGTATCTGAGCCCATTTGGTGCCGACCGGATGATTGGTCATCCTGCAGTAGATTTCTGATGCCTGTGTGACTGAAACCCGGCTGCGTCAACTTGAGCCGGTTCCCGGAATGAAAATCACCTTTATCTTTGATTATGGTGATAACTGGGAGTTTGAGATCGTGGTCATGCACGGCAGTGAAGAGAATACGTCTGATATCCAGGTGATCGAACGTAAAGGTGAAGCGCCGGAGCAGTATCCGGAATATGAGGATTTTTATTGATCAATATTTAACCAATTATTCTCACCCCGCCTGTCTGAAAGGCTGCCTTTATCCCCTAACGGTTTATCCACAATCTTTTCCACACAAATTCCGGATAACTGAAACAGGGGATAATAATTCGACAGGCAGGTACTGCAATGGGTTATAACGAACTACTGACAATATAAACACAACCTGCCAACAACTTATCCACAGACTTATTCTGGAAAAAGTGAGGGCGTGTCTTACATTTGATTCTGGTGTCGGCGAACAATGATCGGGAGGCGATAGTGAAAATCCCCCAGGCTATAAAGAACAATGTTGCGAATATTATTGACAGGTTTAACAAGGAGAATGGTTGTCAGTACCAGGAAAGATACCGGGGAGAATATCTGTATCTCGATAAAATTGACACCCATGGACCGGGACAGGTTTGCCGGTTGAAGTTCAACGGCGGAGAAGATAACTGGTCTTTTGCGATTTATAAATACTCCTCTGCACGATACGACAGTAAGGAAATATTCTTTCCCGGTGAAGAGTACGTGAATGGCACAGTAGAAGGTGCATTAAAGGCGGGACTGCTGGCGTACCCACCTTATTAATCAGGGATATGGTGTCGGGTTTTCATGCGGGAAGCCACCAATCCTATCGTCTCATGTCTAATTCTCAGTAATCCATAATCCGCACCCGGCCAATGGTCTCAATATCCGGCGTACGGGTATTGGTCTGGTCCAGCCCTTTATAAATGAGCAGAAAGCTGCAGAACTGTTTTTTACCATTCTCTTTCTGGGTGGCACTGTTAAAGACCGTTTTCTCATTGGCAAGCAGGGTGACAGTGTCGCCCATTCGGAATGGTCGTACTGACTGGTACATTTTTTTGCTGAACCGGACTTTGATCAGTTCGCCTTCTCTATTTCTGATTTGCAGCTTGCCTGCGCTGCTGATCAGCTCCACCACCCCTTCTGTTTTCACTGTTTGACTGAATGGCCTTTGCAACCATAATGAAACCATTACGGTTCCCCGGAGATTACACCAATGCCAGCACTTACAGTTAAAAATATACCTGAAACACTCGATTTTTATTACAAAATCCGGGTATCTGTATACATAACCCACATCATGAAGCGTGCTTGAATGACCTGTCAGCTATCAGGTTTTTCTAAATCTTGCATCAGATACCCTATCTCTTCAGTCTTTTCGGTAAATACAGTATGAGCATCAGAAAGCCCCTGATTATAAAAATACGAGCCGATTTCCCTGGCAAAGAAATCAATCAGGAATTCAGCATCAAAGCCACCAATTTCCTGTCCTAACTCATCGTTAAAATAGTCTTTTATTTTGCTGACGAGTCGCTCCTTTTGATCGGTTGTAAATTTTATTTCATTCATACGGCTACTTGTCAGTCAGCTTAACATAGATGACGAAATCACAATGATCATTAAAGGTAGTATGATCAAAGATTGGCTGCCATTTTTGTACTTGATATTTCTATGCTGGGTTAAGCCGAGTTCTTACTCAAGTTCTTTGCAACACACATATTTTTGATTTCTAATGCTTTGAAATTGTCTGGCAAACATACATGAGCACAGGATTAGGAAAAAACTGATCAGGCAAAAAATCAGGATAACAATACCTAATGAATTTTCATTTATATCTTACCCCCGTTTCTTGTTTTGCGGTGACAGCTTTAAATGAACTTTGCTTTTTCCAGTTTTAAATAATGCCGGATGCTGTGGGGAGGGCTGGAGAAAGGCCAGCCCTTACCCGATTCAGGTGAGTTTTTACCGACGAGTTTGATCTATTTTTTCGGCCATCCATGTTTTGATAATTGCCTGGCGAGCAACACCAAGTCTAGCGGCTTCTTTGTCAAGGGCATTAATCATCCAGACTGGGAAGTCTATATTGATACGTTTTGTATCAAGATCGGGACGATGGCCTTTTTCCCATTCAACGACAGCATCAATTAAATCACTACCTTCATCAAAGGCTTTATCGAAATCTTCAGTTTTCATAGTACATAATCTCCTTTGTTCTGGAACGACGAACTGAAATAATTCTGATGTTGTTTCCTCGAAGTGTGTAAACTGCTGTCCAATGCTTTCCTTTATACACTGCAACCATCAGGTATCGTTTTTCACCCTCAACACTTGCTGGAAAAACGATCTTTGACTCATCATTCCAGAGATTTTGGGCTTCATTGAAATCAATTTCATGTTTGTCGAAATTTATCATGCTTTTGTTAGGATCATATTCAAACACGTCTAATAGATACCTTATCGATACCTTCAAGATGTGTATTATATACTATTTTGCGGGTATAGTGCGCATTCCGGAGCATTCGGCTCCCCATTCCACTAACATCCGGCCACTGATTCCGGAAGTATCTGGCCACCCATTCCGGAAACATTCGGCCACCCCTCATCGGAGCGCAGCGACGCATCGGTTTGCAGCTTAAGACGTAGGTTCGGACTTCGCCAGTTTTGCTTGTTTTTTGCGCAGTGACTCACCCTTTAAAGGGACGCGGTGGGCGTTATGAGTCAGCCGGTCCAGAATCGCATCTGCCAGTGCCGGATCACCGATCAGTTCATGCCAGTGATCAACGGGCATCTGGCTGGTAATCAGCGTGCTCTTGAGGTTGTGCCGGTCTTCAAACAGCTCCAGCAAGTCTCGCCTCTGACTCTCGTTTAAGGGAGGGGCTTCCGGCATGATGCTGCTGGAATGCAACGGCAAAGACAGAAACTGTTGCCCGTTGAATACTTTATGGTGACCTTTACCTTACCAGCGCAACTGCGGGCTCTGGCTTGGCAACATCAACGACAGGTGTACGATTTACTGTTCAGAACAGCGGCTGATACCCTGAAACAGTTTGGAGCCAATAGCAAAAAACTGAATGCTGACCTGGGAATGACCAGCGTCCTGCAAACCCACAGCCGACGGCTGGATTACCATCCCCATATACATTTTGTAGTGCCCGGTGGCGGCATCAATACCCGACGAAAAGAGTGGCGCAAACTCACAGGTCACTATCTTTTCAATGGCAAGAACCTGGCCATGGTCTTTTGAGCCAGACTCCTTCGCACCCTGGCCGAACAGGGACTACTATCACTGAGCCTGAAAACAAGGCTGCCCAAAGAGTGGGTCGTCAATTGCAAACGGGTGGGCAAAGGATTACCAGCACTTGAATATCTATCCCGGTATCTGTACCGGGGCGTGATCAGCGACAACAACATCCTGGCCAGCAAACAAGGAAAGGTGACCTTCTCTTACCTCAACAGTGAAACCGGCAAAAAAGAGACGCGAACCCTGCCAGGAGAAGACTTCCTGTGGCTGGTACTGAAACATGTATTACCCAGGCGATTTCGACGATTGCGGGATTATGGATTTTTACACGGCAACGCCAAAAAACAATTATCACTGGTGCAACTGGTTTTACACGTCATGGTCAAAGCAGTAGAACCCGTGATTCGTCCGCAATTCAAATGCAGGCATTGCGGCGCAGCGATGAAGCACATTGCGTTCAGCTTCCTGAAACCGACCTGAGTTGCCACAGCAACAAATACCGCCATTCACAAACAGGGAGAAGATGTAAGCTCAGCCAGACAGATATGACATACCCCAGACTACCGTAATGCAGTGGTCGGGAGACACTCATCCTGAATAAATAGTGTTCTGAAAAAACGCTCTGATTCAAGATCCGCCAGAAAAGTAAACTTCAATAGACCTTCCTCACCAGAATTCAACCCGGGCTTGTGCAACAACAGGATAAGATTGCGGCTGGGCGCAATCTATCCTTATTCGGTACGCCCGGCATGGGCATGAACTGATGGGGTGAAAGTCCCCTGTGGGAGAACCTACATTTGACTGGCGGTAAAGACGCCTGCTGATGACAACCACTAGCTTAAGGCAAGTGCAGTCCCGCGAGGGCCTGTGCGGAGGCAGTCTGAGTGCAAAGGTGCGAGCCGACGGAGACCGTCCCCCAGAAATCGCATATAAGGCTGAGTCTCTGGGCGAGTGAGCCAAGGATCACAAAGCCCTCTGGTTCGTGAGACACGGTAAATGCGGCGGTTGTGCACTGAAAGTCCATGTCCTTATCCGGGGAGATCTGTTCAACATGCGATTGGTAAGTTC
>NZ_JBLYNV010000035.1:0-56630 GCF_049310165.1 Endozoicomonas sp. ALE010
TGAGGTTGATATTGCCACCGGAGACCATGGCGGATTGTTGCGCTTCACTGCTGGTGCGTTTGGTAGTGCTGCTTTGCTGGCTGGAACCCAGGCTGATACTGATGCCCACACCGGCCGCATCGGCGGCACCTTCTGCTGTGGTAGCCTGAGAGGCTGCCACGGCACCATCGTAGGCTTGTTTGGCTGAGAGCGCGGCGGTAGCACCTGCCAATACCTTCAGGCGACTGTTGTCGATGTCTTCACCCAGCTCTTTCATCCGTTCTGCGGTTTGTAAGGCCGTCAGCACTGAGCTGGTGACACTCAGGGTCACACCGGTCTGTTTGAAGCTTTGTTCTTCTACGGTGCTGTTTTTGTTGTGGCCTGCCTCGACGATAATATTTTTAGCATCGACAGAGATATCCCCGGCCGGTGTATTAACGTCACTAGCCGTCTGGCGATATTCATTGCTGGCCACCATGGTTACATTGCCTTCTATGGAACCCACGGTGGAGCCACTTAACGTGGTGGATGTTTGCAGGGTATCGAGAGTTTGCTGCTGTGAACCTATCGTGACGCCAGTGCCGCCGCCACTGAACAGGCCGCTTTTCTTTTTATCTTCAAGGTTCTGTTGTTGCTGGGTGTTTTTTGCGGCTTCAAGAACAATATTGTTTGCCTGAAGGGTGGTGTCGCCGGTGGCAACGGCACTGCTGCCCCGGAAGGCCAGGTTGTTAGCGGCCTGCAAATCCAGAGATTCGGCACTGAGGTTTGAGCCGATTGCCTGATCCTGATTCAGGGTATCCCGGGTGGTTACGGTGGTTTTTGAGAACATACCGTTACTGCCGGTATGCTTGTGCGCCTCATCCACAAAGACGGTGGCTCGGCCCTCTTTGAAGGTGAGGTCATTGCCTGTAGCGATCGAAGCATTGCCGCTACTACTGGTGATATTGGCGGCAGTGGCGGCAAAGTCTCTGCCTGCTGTGATTTCTATATCATTGGTCACATTAACCTGGCTGCCAATCTCACGACTATGGGCGTCTTTTCGCCAGTTGTCGCTGTCCCATACGATGGACATATCAGACGACTCAGTCACTGTACCCAGAGTAATGTCATTATTAGCCGTTAACCGGGTGTCACCATTGTCACTCTCATTACCCAGATAGGAAGCGATCAGGTTCAGATCATTCCCGGCAGAAGCCAGTAGTAGGCCATCACTGTCGCCCGATACGTAGATACTCGCCACCCGACTGATGGAAGTGTTGGAACCCTGTTCGTTACTGCTGGAGCGGAGGGTGCTGACGCTATTGATATCCTGCCCGGCATCCAGCGTCAGGCGTTGTTCTGCAGTGATGGTGCCGCCCAGATTGTTGATGTTGTCTCTGGCGGTCAGGGTGGCTTCACCACCGGCAATACGACCACCGTTGTTATTAATGTTGTCCGCCGTGATCTCTGCGCTGGTTCGCCCGCTGATGGTGCCGCTGTTCAGCAGGTTGTTATTCAGTTCCAGTTTCAGGTTATCAGCGGCCAGCAGTGAGCCTGTAGGCGACAGGTCATTCTCCTGAACCCGCATATAGACTTTAGGCACCAGCACCTGCTGCTGGCTGCCATCCGCCAGAGTGACGGTTTCTTCCACCAACCAGACAATGTCGCTGCTGAGCTGTGAAATCTGGGCATCACTGAGGGCAATACCAGGCCTGAGCTGTACTTCTTCGGCGAAGGTTGCTCCCGATAGCATCAACTGGCGATATTGATCTTCATCACTGGCATAGCCTTCCAGAAAACGCTGGCCGGTCAGCTGTGCCACCTGCTCACGAATCAGTTTCTGTTCGTAAAAGCCATCACCCAGGCGCATTTGAGTGGTGGCCGGGTCGTATTTGGCCTGTTCCAACAGGAAGTCGGAGCTGAGCCACTGTTTGCGGTTGGTGAATTGAGGGTCTGTTTGTACCAGAAAGTTGGCAGCAGGGTTGGGGGAGACGATGAAAAGACTATTATCCGGTAGCAATACAAGTCCACCGCTTGTGGGAGATGTTGCGGTTTCTGTTACCTGATGGTCTCCACGGTCATCCACAGTCGTACCACTGCCCGTAGGTTTTGTGTTGCCTTCATAACGGGTGGGTGAGAGGCTGATATCTTCAATTTTTGTGGCGGGGTTATATCCGGAAACGGACCTGCCCTGATCATCGGTGCCTTTCTGCTTGTCTCGCCAGTAATTGGTAACTTTACCGGAGTCACTGATTAGACGCTGCCCCGGTACATCGGTATTGGTCAGGCTTCCAACGACACCTGTCAGGTCACCACCGGCCTGGATAATACTCAAATCGTTTAAGAGTGTATCCACATTCAGGGTGATAGCACCACTGGCCAGTAATTGACCCGGGTCAGACGATAGAACGACATCTTCCATGACGATGCGCTGGTATTCATACAGGTTGAAGTTGTCTCTGGTGCCAGTGGGCGTGACCAGGTGCAGTACTTCATCACGGTAGGTGGATATCTGATCAGGCGTATAACGTTGTGACTGACCAGAAAGCTGATACTCCTTAATTTGCTCCCGGCTGATCTCTCTTTGTTCGGTACTGAAATGTTCGTTGGTGTTATTCAGGGTAGTTACATTGATCGTAAGGTCGTTCAGGGATTCAATGGTTGCACTTTTGTTATCGATGAGTGTGGCTTTTCCGGTAGAATTGCCACTGCCATCAAGCTCCCCTCCAATGCTTAAATCGCCAAGGCTTAAAATAAGTGCATGTTCGCGGTTGGTGAGGGTATAAGTACCAATATTCATCGACTGTCGTGCAGCAATAACAGCAGAGTGATTGTCTTCTTCACGGTTGATAAGAGTGTGCGTACTCAGCTGAACCTGATCGCCGTAGATTCTACCGGTACCGATATTCTGTAACTGTCGTGAAGAGAGATAAGTGGTGACCCCATCAATCAGACCGTAGTTAATAACTGTACCGGTTGCAGTGATGCGGGTTTCTTGGGCACTGATCTCACCTTGTGCACTATTGGTCAGGTTTTCTGCCGTCAGGTTCAAGCCTGATCCAGCCAGTAGTTGACCCTGGTTGGTCAACAGACCACTGCTGGTGAGTGTGAGATTGCCCGTCGCTTGAATAATGCCGGTTTGAATCAGGTCGGCACCAAGATCCAGTGAGAGATCTCCTTGAGATAGCATACGACCATCACCACTGAAGGTGCCGGTACGGAGGTTAAGGTTCTGGTTGGCAATCAGGGTACCACCGGTATTGGTGAAAGATTGTTGATTGCCGAGGTTGAAAAACGCCCGACTGATCTGAAAGGCGTCAGCTATCGTGAGATCACCGCTGCTGGAAATAAGACCATCACTGTTATCAATAACATGACTCGCCGTGATATCGGTATTTCCAGATGATTGAATACGACCTTGCTGGTTGTTTAATGTTTTCGTGTTGAGGGTAACTTCAGACCCGGAGATCCCCTGATCGCCAGATTGTGTACCGCTATTGTCGATGAGATCGGCCTGAATATTCAGAACATTGCCAGAACGGATTGAACCCATTTGGTTGTTGATACGGGCACTGTCAATGTCCAGGGAGTCGCTGGCATTGATCTCACCAGAAATATTGCTCAGGTCTTTTGAACCTGTGTTAATGCTCAGGGTACCTGCCTGAATTAATCCGTTGTCGTTTAAAAAGTCCCCTGTACTGGCGGTCAACTGCCTGGCCGATTCAATTCGTCCCTGATTGTTGGTGAGCTGGCCAGAGGTGGTCAAGGTCAGGTCACCACTGGTGGATGCTATGGTTCCAGAGTTGTTATTGATTGAGTGGCTGTTCAGGTTTAACTCATTGGTGGCAGCCAGAACCCCATTCTGATTATTAATGGCTCCACTGCTTGAGATAGAGAGCGAGGTATGTGCTGTGATGCTTCCACGGTTGACCAGTTGGCCGTCAGCGGTGAGCTCAACATTGCCTGCACTGGCGCCAATGGTGCCGGCATTGCGCACTCCGACACCATTTTCTGTGGCTTTTAGCGTAATTTTTCCGGCATACATGCCGCCGAGGCTGGCGACGTCAATGGAGTAATCAGGCTTACCCGCGATAGATGACAGACGTTCAATGGTCTGTCGGCGGCTATTAACCCGTTGTGTACCGGTTTGAATAGCGAGATCATTGGCCCAGACGCCCGCATTCACTTTTACGGCCCGGGCAATGAGGTCAGTATAATCGGAAGACCGGTCATTCAGCCCCTGGCCAGTAATTTCTATATTTCCACCAGTCACCCGGTAACCGGACAATTGCCCATTATTGAATTCTGGCGTTCCGGTGGTCAGTGTGGATCGGGTGGCATTAATAAAACCACAACCGTCGCAGGATAACCCCGCCGGGTTGGCAATCACCACTTCTGCCCGTCGACCGGCCACTTCCACAAAGCCATTGAGCAGGCTGGGATTGCTGGAGTTTACTTCATTCAAAATGACACGGGCAGACCCGCCAGCCATTAACGGGTTGCCCTGCACCCAACCGGCCAGCTGGGTTTGCACATTATTATGAGCATTATTGAGAATGGCACCCTTGGCGTTAACATCGAACTGGCTGTACTGGTTCCTGGAAACGCCCTGGCCGCTGGGAGTTTGAATGTTAACCACCGGCACTCCCGCAGCAGATGAGGTGACGATGGGTTGCTGGTTACCCGGAGCATTGCTATCTGCAATAATCTGGGCATGAACTGGGGCGTGCCATAGCATGCTGAGCATGAAAACCAGTGCCCCGGCTTTCAGCTGACCTGCAAACAAAGAGGGAGCAGCGTTACTGGGTGTTGATGAGCGAGTACCTGGTGCTTTGCAACTGCTTTTGGCGAGTTCGCCCACAACCATTAACTGACCACGGGCTTTGTTGAAGATGATTCGGTAGAGGTGCTTGTTCATATCCTTATGCCACGTGTTTTTATAATTTGAAAATTATTGTCCTTAGCGCAGATCACCGATTTTTAAATACCTGCAATTTGCTGGTATGTGTTTTAACGGGTGTAAATCTGACCATTGCCGTGCGTCAGTCAGCGACATATTTCGCCCTCTGAACTCTTTGATGAGCATGCCAGAACGTTCGTGGTTATGGTAAAGGTGTCGCCAGCAATGATTGCCCAGCAGGGTTTTGCTCATGAATTGTGAGTGGCGTTTCAGTTCACTAAATGGAGCAACTACATCCAATATCCACAGCCGTTCTCCACACAACCAGTCTTCAGCAGGCATACGCACCGGGTTTTGGTTGATGTATCGCTGCTCTGCAGCTTCATCAAACAGTGCCCAGGAGAGAAAGAAAACTGGTTTGCCAGCGTCAACGCCCAGTACAAACTGTTGCGTCTTCAATACGGGCAACAGTAAGCGGGGGAGGGTATTCAAGGGCAGGTTCTGGTGTGCTTTGGAGTGCATCCATAACCAGGTAATGGAGCCAAGCACTTCGGCTTCATTGAACGAACAGTGGTTCAGTTGTGGTGCAATGTAAACCAGGCCATCCTTGCTCATGTCAAAGACTCCAGTTCAGGTTAAAGCCAAGCGTCATACCAGGGGTTTCAAAACCATCGGGCTTATCCAATGGCATGCCTGCAAAGGTGTCGTAGGCGATACCAAACAAAGAGCCCCTTAAGCCAAGGACTGTCCCCGCCAGTTGATGACCAAGCAGATTTTCAACTGATGGGCCACTGACTCGGCCATAATCCAGACCTAGATACAGTTCCTGTCGTGTATTGGGCAGGTGCCAGCCCAGGTCATTTCGTATCAGCCATCCCCGCTCTGAAGAGAGTGTGGCTTCACCATCGAAACCCCGCACGGTGTATCGGTTACCGATAGAAAATCGATCCTGTGGTACCAGAGGGGTTTTGTTCCACTGGCCACGGTAACCCAGGGAGTAGCTGAACTGGTGTCCGGAATAGGTGAAGGGAACTTGTAAGCCGGCATTTAAAGTAATCAAGGTAAAACGGGAGGTCCCTTCGTTAAAGGCTTCTTCCGGTGCGGGCATGGTATCAAAGGCACCCGTTCCCCGGCGATAGGCCGCTGAGACATTGAGAACGTTCTGACCAATAAACGCCTGATGCTGAATATCCGCAGCCCATCCTGCGGTGCGGCGGCGTTGAACCAATACTTCGGTGTCGTCTATGTAATTGCTGGAGCGCTTAGTCCATCCTTCAACGCCCAGGGTAAGCTTCTGGGTCGCATCTCGATAGAGCAATCGTGAAAGCTTGGCGCTGCCAGTTTCGCTGTCACCACGGTAGATATAATCGGTTGTGGCACCAGCGACGGTCTGATGATACTCACTCTTGCCGAAAGAAAAACTCAGTGTCCAATACCCCACGGGAATCATGTAATACAGTGAGTAGCCTTCTGTTCCATAGTCTCTTGAATCGCCACCGCCCAGATCATTGGAGAATGAGGCATAGAACAGATCATTCAACAGGAAGGGATTGTCGACAGAGAGAGTGGCAGATCCCTGGTAGCGACCTGTCGCTTCACTGCCGGAATCATCAGCGGAGAGACTGAATCGAAGCGGTTGCCTTTGCTTCCATAAGACGACCAGGTCACTTTCTCCCGGTTGTGCTCCCGGCACAATCTGGATATCCGCTTCTGCAGTGGGCAGGCGTCGTAAGTTCTCCAGGGCTTGTTCAATGTCTCGCAGGTTCAATAAGTCTCCGGGCGATGCTGGGAATGCTGTCCATAGATTGGTGCCGCGCTGGGAAAAATTATCGAAACGGATAGATTTGATGCGGCCTGGCACTATGAATAATTCAAGCTCACCATTATTTAGGTCTTGAGGCTTCGCCAGCACCCGGGTAGTTACATAGCCTTTTTTGATAATGGCATTCTGGATACGTTTCATGATCAGGTTGACGCCCTGGCCACCAAGACAGCGGCCAAGGGCCTCGTCACCCGGCTGATCCGCAGCGGAAAGAGCCCACTGGAACTGATCTGCTTCATCACCGGTTAAACGGATAATGTCGATCATGAAACAGTTGGTTTCTTCAGGTAAGGATTCAGCGACGGCCTGTGGAATTTGCAGGCGAACATCCGGTTCAGGGATTTGTTGTTTACGAATTACCTCTTCACGCTCTTGCTGGCGCTGGATTTCATTGGTGGGGTTAGGAGTATTAGCGTAGCCTGACATTGGTAAAGGAATCATAGCCGACAGAATCAAGAGATGTACTGCTCGATTGCAAACTCGCTTCAACAACTCATCCCTAAAAGACAACGTCAACTCCAGTATGAACTTTTATTTATTTTTGTGATTCGATTCTACATATAATACAAGCGACGTGTAAAGTGGTTGCCGGTTTAATGAGGCACTATTCTAATTAAGGCCTGACCGAGAAAGAAGCGATTGAATTAAGTACTGTGCTTCAGTACAACCTGAGCAAATTTTTGGGTGCCCTTTATTTTCTTGATTACCCGCGTGGTAGTGGTGTTGATAGCTCAGCATGGGATCTGAAAGCCCTGGGTCAGGTGGAAGTCGTGCCTTTTGAAAGGGGGGGGGATCTAACAGGTTTCGGGGATAACCGGCATACGGCGATATATCCATTGGGATAGCAGTTTTCGCAATGTAAGTATTTGAAATAGAACCGGTTAAATGAGAGATTAGTTTTAGTTAGCGACTCTGACCAGCTTGTTAATGAAAAATTCAAACGGGGTAGAGCCTGTCAACGATCACGAGATCAAATATAATCACTTTCAGTCAGTAGCCAATTCTACAGTCAACTTTTCTTGATCTGTTCTCTCCGTTCTTCGACCATCCGGTCACCTGCCCGGCGTAAAGTGACCGAGTAGACGGTGAAGACTCTTTTTTTTCTCAAATCGTCCGTGTCAACGTATTCCTCTTCCTCCGCGTTAAAGGTAATGACTGTTTCATTGTCACGGCTGAAGTCCCAGGTTGGCACAGTGTACTCTGCAAGGAGTGGATAAAAGTAGCGTTCTGATTTCAGCATTCTGAAGCCTTCTTCAGGATTGGAGAAATCAAAAAACTGCAGCGCTACACTACTACTGTAACGCGGAAACTGTCCATTGACGGCCAGCGTATTCCCATCGGGACTGGGAATGGCCTGGCCCCAGCAAAAATTAAGCAAATTGAAATGATCGCCCCGTTGTGGGTAATGTATTCCAGTGGATAGATTGACCAGAAGCGTTGAATATACTGACTTACCCGTCAAAACCCAGTCCTGGTTCTTGCACTGAAAGAAATTGTGTACTGGGTTCAAGCCATGCCGAATGAGATCCACCAGGACCTGACCGTCACTGCACCGTGTTATTTTGATGCGGCTGTGGCTTGTTTCCTCCCGATCATCTCTTATGACCGGAAGGTAAAAACCTGACTCCAGTTGATATTTCTGATCCAGCCGCGTTACCGTTGCCAAGGGTAAGTATGAATACAACCGGGAGCGCGCCCTTTGATCGGCTTCATCAAACCTTTTCTGGTTCAGTTCGATCCATCGGGTATCCTTCCAGCATGCGTCGGTGTGCCTGTGGTCGCAGCCTCTATGATCCAGTCCGGTTGCCTCTGACTCAGGGCCTGAGGCCGTGGCATCTGAACCGGTCCCACGAATATTTTTTGCTGCTGTCTGGGCGGGTTGCAGAGATTGGTCTTCGCCTTCACAGCACGTTACTGAAGCAGCATTAGCAGGCACACTCAGGATTTCGGATGCGGGCAGGGGCAATGAATGTGACGGGTTGAGTTGTTGCCTGCAGTCAGCCTCGGACACTGTCGTAATCCGAGAGTCTCCCAGCATTTTGTTGACATCACCACCCTCAGGTAGTTCAAGTCCAGAATCAAGCCATCCGGTTGTCCCGCCGTCAGTGCTGGTGATACGGTGGGGACCAAATCCTGCAGAGCAGGGATTTGCCGCCGCGTCAGGTATCGGCTGAGTATTGTTCGGGGTATGACCGCAAAAGTTGGGACTCAGAGGATTAGACATCAATTGTCCTCAATTTTTGATTTATTAAAAGAGATTGAGAATGTCTGGCCAGGCAGCCATCATAGCCAGATCACGAATTGTCCAGTCAAGTTTATGAATCCTGATCTGTCAATGCCTCTGCCGGTGAATATGATGTTTCTGTGGTATAACAATGCCCTGACTTTTACTGAATACCCGGTGTTGAGTTGCCTTGAATATTCTTTGGACATGGAGAGTAACGATGAGGTTGTTCTGAGCCGGACCGGTCAATTTAACGTAAAGTAGGCATGAAGCACTCTCAAAGAGCAAGAACTGCTGACAACAAGGTTGATCGAACCGCACAAAAGCAATGTCCCGTCTGCCATCGTCCTTTTACCTGGCGAAAAAAGTGGGAGCGCTGTTGGGAGGAGGTTCGCTACTGTTCAAGGCGCTGCCGATCTCAACGAAACCGGGTGATTGATGAAAAACAATAAACACTACTCTACCCTAAGGCTGATTCTTGGAGACCAGCTCAACGCCCGCCATAGCTGGTTCAGCAAGCAGGATGACGAGTGTATTTATGTGATTGCCGAACTGCTTCAGGAAACCGGTTACGTTAAGCACCATGTACAAAAAATCTGTGGCTTCTTTCTCGCCATGGAACAATTTGCCACGGCATTGCAGAAAGCGGGGCATCAGGTTCTGCATTTGACGCTGGATGAAACCAAAGACTTTGCCGACCTGCCATCATTGATTCTTCACCTGTGCCAGCAATATGCAGTGACCCGTTTTGAATACCAGAGGCCTGATGAATACCGTTTGCTGGCACAGTTAAGAGATTTTGAACCCGATAAAGCCCTCTTTAAAAAAGAGTGGGATACCGAACACTTTCTGGTTCCGTTTGAGGCGCTTGGCAAACGGTTCAAGCCCGGTAAGCCCGGCAGAATGGAAACGTTCTACCGAAAGATGCGCCAGCAGCATAATGTCCTGATGCATGATGGCCAGCCGGAAGGCGGGCAATGGAATTATGATGCAGATAATCGCTGTAAGCTCAAAGCTGCTGATATTGATGCGATCCCGGAACCCTTAATGTTTGCCAGTTCAACCGCGTCAGTACTGGAGCGGCTGAAACGCCATAAGGTACAGAGCTTTGGTGATATTAGCACTCATCTGCTCTGGCCGATTACACGCCAGCAGTCATTAACATTACTCAATTATTTCTGCACCCATTGCTTGCCGCATTTTGGTCAGTTCCAGGATGCCATGACCGCGAACAGTGACCATCAGTGGAGTCTTTACCATTCCCGGCTCTCCTTTGCCCTGAATACCAAAATGCTCCACCCGAAACAGGTGATCGATAAGGCGATCAGCGCCTGGCGGGAAAACCCTGAAGCGATTTCACTGGCGCAAATAGAAGGCTTTGTCCGTCAGATCCTGGGGTGGCGTGAATATATTCGGGGTGTCTACTGGAGCAATATGCCGGACTACGAGTCCATGAACTACCTGAAAGCGACCAGCGATCTGCCTGATTGGTTCTGGACCGGTCAGACACAAATGAACTGTATGCGCCATGCCATTACTCAGTCATTGCAGTATGCCTATGCGCATCATATTCAGCGGTTGATGATTACCGGCAACTTCTGCCTGCTGGCGGGTATTGATCCTGATCAGGTCGACCAGTGGTACCTGGGCATTTATATCGATGCGATTCAGTGGGTAGAGCTGCCCAATACCCGGGGCATGTCGCAGTATGCCGACGGCGGCATGGTGGCATCAAAACCCTATGCAGGCAGTGGTAATTATGTGCAGAAAATGAGTGACTATTGCCCAGGCTGTGTTTACCAGGTGAAGGAAAAAGAGACAGAAAGTGCCTGCCCTTTAAACAGTCTTTACTGGCATTTTATGGAGAAACACCGGGAGATGTTGCAGAGCAATCCACGGACCGCCCTGGTTTATAAAGGGTGGGACAAAAAGGGCTCAGCGGACAGGAATGCCATCCTGAAGCGGGCCCGGTGGTGTATTAATCATCTGAACGCGCTGTAAACATTTGATAGCCTGATAGAGCCGCCGCTGAGGGAGGCTTATCGGTAGGGTATTGTTGGGCAA
Organism: Endozoicomonas sp. ALE010; assembly: GCF_049310165.1. NCBI lineage: Bacteria > Pseudomonadati > Pseudomonadota > Gammaproteobacteria > Oceanospirillales > Endozoicomonadaceae > Endozoicomonas > Endozoicomonas sp. ALE010. The sequence goes on from NZ_JBLYNV010000035.1 coordinate 10,969, forward strand.
TGGAGTGAAGGACCCAAGAGCGTGGGAACCAGATCCTGGTTAGGAGCTGTCCTGAAATAATTTCCACATTTCTGAGTTTCAAAACTACGTTCGTCCTGAGTGCTGAGCTTGTCGAAGTATCGAAGGGCGTGAACTCCGGCCTCATGTATTGTGCCAATCACCCTTCGATACTTCGACAAGCTCAGCACTCAGGATGAACGGAGATCGAGTCCAAAATGTGGAAATTATTTCGGGGCAATTCCTTACTACAGATCATGGCTTGAGGTGGTTCATAATAATGGCGAGTGTCTCTTCAACCTTGTCAAACCGGTTATCAATGTTATTGAGTCGGTTATCAATGTTATCGAGTCGGCTTTCAATCTTGTCGAGCCTGCTTTCAACTCTATCGAGTCGGTTTTCAACCGTATCCAGACGATTTTCAATCCTGTTGAAGCGTTCACGGTTTTCCAGCTGGTGGGCATCCACCTTTTTGTTGAGTGTTTCGATCGCTATTTCTTGCCGCACACTGTGCAGGAACAGTTTTTTAATATCATTCTGTGAGTTTTTAACGCTGATCTCTATTTGATGAATAGCATTCCAGAGCGCATCACTGTCTTTATCGTGGTTCATAAGGACAACTTCTGATTATTTTTGATGCGTTGAGAATAGCAGAGAATTACCTCGTTCCCGGGTTTCTTTGAAGGAACGAGGGTGTGGGTATTAGTGGTGTTCTTTACTAACTCAACAGCATCAGGCAGGTTTTGGCACCCAGGCTTTACACCATCCTTCCGGTTCTACGGAGTTTGCCGGAAAAAGCCTGCAACCCTGGTTATCCGGGGTATAGAGCGCGCAATTCTCACACTTTCGTCCTTCCTGGTAGCCATCTATGGATTTAGCGTCTGCCTGTGTCTTCTTATAGGAAAGCCCTATTGCGGTAGGGTTGGACTCATCAAGTGCGGGGAGCGCATCAGCCCGGGCCTGGCGGCTGGGAATATTAAGAAGGGGAATAAGCGCGGAGGCTGCGGCCAGTTGTAAAAACCGACGCCGGGTGGGGCCACGCTTTTCAGAATCGAATGGTTTTTCAGACATGGGAGTACCTCATCGTACTTTTATGTTTTTTAAACCTGATAGTATCAAGGTTTAAAACTTTTCTGTTTATACGAGTAGGTATATCTCACGGATCATGGGGGAAATCAATCAGAAACGAAGTCGTGCAGGTTTTGTCGGGTAATCAGGCGGCTCACCTCCATATTATCGACAATGCCAACAATCGCTGCGTCAACCGGGCCTTCGCAAGGGTTTATAGCTTTTCGGGCAGCACCACCTCTGGCGACCAGGACGAGGTCACCTATGCCGACACCAACGGTATCAACGGCAACCAGTGACTGGCCGATTTCCTGCTCGCAGGGATTGATCAGCTCAACGATCATTAATTTGAAGCCACTGAGACCATCCTGCTTGGTGCTATCTAATGAAGAAGCCCATAAGCGCCGACCTTTTATAGATTTTCTCTCAAAGATTTTCTATATTCCAAGGGGTTTTCAAAGAATGGATGCATCTGTAAATGGAACGCCAAGTTTTATTGCTTCTTCAGTAAAAGATAAATTCAAAACTGGAAGTGGTTCAGATACGCTTGAAATATTAATCACTTACTCAAGCATAATCTTAAATCAGAGCACTTCTGCTGAACGCTATTTTATACAGGATGAATGTCTCCCGATCACTGCATTACAGCAGTCCGGTGTTAACCCGTTCATTGTCAAACAGATATTTCAATAATCTTGGGCTGCCATAACTGGCAGCAAGATGAAAACAAAGTAATTTGAACCACGATGCTACGTGATCTATATGGCTCATAGTGTGAAAGGAGCAGAGTCATAAAGCTCTGCTCTATCCCGGTTATAAGGCAGCATCAAATCATACGCATTGGCTTTAACGATGGTGGTTTTTCAAAGGGTGAGGATCTACCTTCTAACTCTAATATGTATTCATTTAATTCACTAAAGCTTGTTTTTAACTCAAACATCTTTAAAATAATTTCCGTTTCACGTCTTGTTAGAACACTCTGCCAATTATTTTTGCTTAATAATGGAGTGGAGGTATTGGCTTCACGACAAAAAGGTTGACATACTGCTCTCTGATTTGCAGATTGGATTGCTTTGCACTTATGAGAAAATTTTGATGCTATTTTATAAAGTATGTAAGAAAGTGACCTTATTCTTTCTGGATCACTATCTATTTTTATTTTATTATTAAAATCTGATATTTTGAAATGACAATCTTTAGAAAAATACAGTGTATTAGAATCATCTAGATCCACATAATCTATAAGGTCTTTCTCTCTTATATATAAATATCCTGCGATAATGTTTTTGAAAATGTGAGCAATTTGATCAGGTTTCAGGGTGATAGAGTCTATACCAAATAAACCTATCATGTCAGCCAAGTCACAGTCAGCCAACTCTAATGCGATATTATATGGATAATATGAGGTTGCTGTGTCCTGAAAACCTAAAAGACGTACTATGTTTGTATGGGGGTTAAGTTGTTTCAAACATTCAACTTCATAGCATCCTATATCTTTTTTCGTTCTTTTTATTGCAATATATTCATCGGCATCCTGTTTTTTAGCAACAAAGCACTTGCCATTTGCTCCTGAGCCGATTAAATGCATCACCTTGTAATTTGAAAATTTAAATTCGAGTGCTTGACTTTCCTGGGAAGTATTAACTTCTCTACTGCTTCCAATGGGTGATTTTGCTATCGCTAGTGAGCTCTGGGCTTGCATATATTTACCTGTATTACAGCAAATGGAAAAATGACTTTTCTAGTCAAGAGATGGATAAATTTCTACCTGCCAATTTACGAAAGTACTCCGAGTGAAATTCTTATAACAACAACTTCTTCGTGTGGACTGCGCCGAACAAGCGGGGGTAGGTACTTAATGTGCAACAGTAAGCACCTATATAATGTAAAATCAGAAGACGCCGTTATTGTTCTTAATATCGCCACCGTTAATTAGAGAGTAAAGTCGCATAAAGCCGTCCAGTGCTTGAATTGAGTCCCAGTGCTCAACGATCCTGCCATTTTCAAGCCGCCAAGTATCAACAATATTCATTCCTTTTTTATCATTACCCCTGTCTTCTTTCTTCAAAGTAGCATGTGAGTGAAAAATTACGTAATTACCATCAACATAAATATGCTTCACGTCATAGGTGTAATCGGGATAATCCTCAACAAACTCTTTTAAAAAGCCAACCAGGCCAGTGACTTTATCAGGTAAATTACGATTGTGTTGAACATACGAGCTATCGTTATACTTCTCGAGAATGTAATCAAAATTATGGTTATTCATCAGATTTTGTACGAAGTCCGTAATTAAAGTAGCATTAGCCAACTCTTGCTCTGTCCAATCATTTTTTTGTAAAGATTGCAGGTTTATAATCAACTCGTCTGCATTACCCGCAGGTGCAGTAAGACTTACCAACAGTAGCAGAGTTGATGCAATGGTCTTCCACATATAGTGCTCCTTCCAATGTCGTTGGTTGTTCAGCATGTTATTTGAATATCATGGTATATATTAGTAACCTGCTCTACAAGAAGGTACCAAAATGTCATCTAGGCACATTTTGGTAACCCTCTGACCTATCTTGGCAAAAGGGCTGTGGTATGACTGTAAAATGCGAAAACAGAGATAAAGACAAAAAGCGGGTATTTTATAACACCGAAGACTGTCCTATTCGTAATGTTGTGGCTCAGATAGGCGACAAATGGTCAGTACTCATTTTATTTGCACTGGTCGAGGGTCCTGACAGGTTTAACTCTATTAAATACAGAGTAGTAGGCATCTCACAGCGTATGCTTACTCAAACACTCCGAGACCTTGAGCGAGAAGGTTATGTTACCAGAACTGTATACCCTGAAGTGCCAGTAAGAGTAGAGTACGAGGTTACCAGAATGGGCAAAGATTTAGTAAAACCCCTGTATCAGTTGGTTTCCTGGGCGGAAAAGCATCATGATAAAATAAAGCGTTCGCGCAAAGTCTATGATGCTAAAGTTAATGTCTCAAGCTATTAATGTTCAAAATGCAATAAAAGATGGGACTTATTAATGAACGTCCAAATACACGGACTTGCTGCATTCTCGTACACACGGAACAAGGAGCGTGATGACCAGGGTTCAATGGTAATAGCCTTTGCAAGAGCTGTGATGGCGATATCGATTGGAATAAAAATACAGGGAACCTGGTTGAAGAAAACAGGTCAAACAAACACGTTGACATTGAACTCAGGTATTTCAATATGAACACATTATCAGGAACACTGAATCGTGATACACCAATGCCTGAATTTGAACGTGTCTATCCGTATCCACCGGCTCTGATTCTGGATCCTTCCAAGCAAAAAAAGTTTGCCTGTTTATATTCAGAGCCAAGGCCACATATTCTTTCCGATCCTTATCAGCTGCCATGCGGACACATTATTTGTAAGCCATGCATAGAAAAAAATATTAAAGACAGAGAGATAACCTGCCCCCTGGCTGAATGTAACAGCCGCATAAATATAAAAGATATTTTTGTCGATGCAGCTTATGCGAGGGAGATCAATGGTCTTATTGTCGAGTGCCTGGAACCACAATGCAGCTGGAAAGGGGAGTTTCAAAATTATCAGAAAGTTCATGTCTATAACTGTAATGGACCAACATCAAAAAAGTATCTGACAGAAGAAATAAAATACTTAAAAGAGCGATATAAACACAACATAAAAATACAGCCTGAAAGTAACACTGATTCAGACGCCTTAAAGGAAGAACTGGAGAATACGATTCAGGAAAATAAGAGGCTGACAGAGCAAGTCCAGTCACAAAGCCAGAAAATCAAATTACTTGATGTGGAATTGGAAACAGCTAAATCTGAGAATTGCTCATTGTCAACCGTCATAAGCACAATTGTTAATGACCAACAATTGTCCGTACGTTCCGGATATGACAGCCATACCTCCAACATCGAAACGAAAGCCGGACCGCCGAAGGTCAAAATGGATAATGTATCAAAGGTGGTTCCACCGGCAACTGTCGCTCAACCATCTGCATCAGCAGGAGTTGGGGATGTTGTCTATTCATGGCAATTTGATCATGCTGAAAACTTAAATAAAACGGGTGGGGTAATACAGAAGAGTGAGCCATTCCAAATCAACAACCATACCTTTCAGTTGTTATTAGTGAAACAAAGTCATGAATACCTGTCTTTGTATGTTCGTGTGATCAACGGAGGCAATGATGGCAAAGCCGAATGGCCCTGCAGTGAATCCATGAAATTTATTATGAAAGATCACAGCAAACATAAGAAAGACATTATAAGGACGATTCATCTATCAAGAGCTCCGGGTGAGTGCCGAAGATCCCCGGGGAAGACCCCACATCCTCTCGTAGGCTTTAAAGAATTTTGCAGTCTGTCCAGTTTACAACCCCCGAAGTGGGATTATCAATCCTGCTATTTGGATTCCAATAGCGAAACAACGATAGATGTGCTGTCAGCCGCTCAGATTAAACCCAATTTTTTAAATTCACCATACGACGTGATCGAAGGTAGCGGCCTGATCAGCTGGCCCATCCGAAATTGCAAACAATTAGTTAACGGTACCCGACACAGTGATCATGTATTACATAGCCCGGTTTTTTATACGTCAGATGAAGGATACTGCTTCAAACTCATTCTGGATTTCGAAGGTACCTACCAATCAAATCATACCAGGGCGACAGTTTGTGCACAGGTTATGCCAGGCAAGCATGACGAAAAACTGACCTGGCCGGTATCCGGAGGAATAAAGGTTTCACTACTGGATAGAAGACATACCATCGAAGACCATCAAAAAAAGGACATATCAACTGTTATACCAGTGAACTCGAAAAATAGAGTGGTACAAGTTCAATCTTGTTATGACGAACATCAAGCACGAACGGTAACTGTAGATTTCTTTACTTTAATGATGCTTAAATCGGATCAAAAGGATCTTGGCAAACCTATTTATAAATTTAATGATGAGATTGTCATAAGGGCCGAGTATATTCCGTTTGGACTTGAGTAGTCGAATGCTCAAATGCCCGAGGGTCTTTGAAAGCTGTATTTCCATACTTGCAAAGATTGAACCATTCAATGATTCAACGGTCAATATTATCAACTCAGTTTCTCGTTGACTGCCGGAGGCTGGTAAAACACGGAAATCTACAGTGTATTATTATCCAGCAGTCAGGTTCAGAAAAATGACTACTCCGCTTTGTTGGTTATTTTATAGAGAAACTGTAAACCTCCAGAAACCCAATCAAAGAGTCCATTGATATGCAACCTCAAAATAATAACGTTTACAGTTTTGATATTATCTATCCAGGTGTTGGCAAGCCCGAATTAGTTGGCGCTGCTGCTGGTGGTGTTATTGGTTGCTGTGCAGGGTATGCGGTTGAAGGGTGTATGATAGGTGCATTCCTGGCCAAATTATATGGAGATTCTCTGAGCGAACCTTATCGGATAAATACAGGAGGAATAGGATACAGCAACAGAACCATAACTCTGCACATGCCAACCATACAACGTATAAACAGAGACTAATTGAAGATAAAAATTGGGTGTTGTCAGGGCCTGTTGCTGCTTCGCTGCGTGCTCAGCTTTAACGATATTAAATATTTGCGGCAAGTATTAGAAAAACATCTATTTTACTGCCATAACCCATGGATTGGTTAGCCTTTGGCGACTGACCAGAAAGGCGCTCAATAATCAACAGTCCTGTTCTGGTAACTGCACATCATGCCATGGGTATATTTGCATGGAGGGATGATCTGTCTATCCAAAAGGTTATCAAATGAAAATTGATTCTTCCTTACCAAACGCATTCAACCCTCAAACCATGGCCGCACAAACCTCTAAGAAGGCAGGTCTCAGTGTTTGCCAGGGGTATATCCTGTGTGGGAATGATTTGGCGCAGAAGCATGAACACAAACCGATCGTTGACTATCAGGTAAGGCAACTTGCCGGTGTTGCCCTGAAGGCAGGCACAATTTTGATGCGCCGTGCGGCAGGTTTTGCTTTCAGCGAGGTGATGAATTCACCCTATGTTGGTGCTGTGGCACCGGGGCTAAAACAATCAATGCTGTTTTTTGCGGCTTTGTATAATCAGCAGCAGATGGCTCAAGCGGCATCCAGATCCAGTCAATTTCACTCAACCTTACCTGCAACAACTACCCCTGTAACTACTGCTATCGATACGGAATTGACACCCTCAACCTTTACAACTCCTGGCCAAACCAAAACGCCAGAAGCAATAACAGCTTCCGTTCAAACCCCGACATCCAGCCAAACAACAACGTCTGCACAAACAACGACGTCTGCACAAACAACAACGCCAGAAGCAATGACAGCTTCTGCCTCTCCCCCGACGCCCGACCCAACCACAGAGCCTCAGGCGGCATGCGCAGATGATCAATTCACCTGTGACAATGGCGAGTGCATCGGTAAGGAGCATCAATGTGATGGAAGTAAGGGAGTGCGTTATATGGATTGTGAGGATGGCTCCGATGAAGACTACTGCACACCGGATGTATGTAACCAATTAAAGCGGTTTATTTGTGCTGACGGCACCAAATGTATTTCGTTAAGGTTTCAATGTAGTGGACTTTCTGGTGCGAACACGCAATGTGATGATGGCTCCCATCTAGATAACTGCACAGAGGATGTATGCAGCAAGTTAGGGCGGTTTATTTGCAATAACGGTGAATGTCTTCCTTCCTATGTTATATGCGATGGAGATTACGATTGTGCTGATCACTCGGATGAGCGGGGGTGCAGTACTTTTACAACACCAGCACAAACCACAATACCCGAACAACTCACAACGTCGGAACAATTCACAACGCCCGAACAACTCACAACGTCGGAACAATTCACAACGCCCGAACAACTCACAACGTCGGAACAATTCACAACGCCTGAACAACTCACAACGCCCGAACAACTCACAACGTCGGAACAACTCACAACGTCGGAACAATTCACAACGTCGGAACAATTCACAACGCCCGAACAACTCACAACGTCGGAACAACTCACAACGCCCGAACAACTCACAACGTCGGAACAATTCACAACACCGGAACAACTCACAACACCGGAACAACTCACAACGTCGGAACAATTCACAACCCCCACACAAACCATTCTTGAAACCAGTTCTAACTATACAGAATTTGAACACCCGACAGACACCTCCAGCGAACTCTCAGCCTATGCCTTGTTCGCTATACCCGCTGTCTTGGCAGTGGGAGTCGGCTCGTATGCCCTTTGTGCCTACGCAAGCTATAAGGCCATTAAGCGGGCTGTTCCGACATTACCAGCAGGGCAAGCGTTATCACGATCACTCTGGCATCCCTTGTCTTTCCGGCAGTCCCAACAGCAATTGGCGGCTGTAGCAGCCCCATCAATTGGCTCTGATAAAACAAAGGAAGTACTTGAAATGCAGCAGAAACTTGTTTAGCAGGAAAAATCAGAATGAGTCAGTAAACAGGAAAGACTTGATTATTCCCGTTTTTATACCAGACTCGGCTTCTGGTCATATTCGGGAGACAGCCAGTATTTTTTTAACGGACTTTTATGAGTGAACATTTTTAAATGAAATGTATAAAAAACGCACTTTAAAATATTTACTATGACTTCCGTCACTCCTGAACATCTCAAGTTATTCACGCCCACTGCTTCATCCGTTCTGGTCTGTCACCACCTGTCCATGCAGCCTTGCACTGCCGAGGTATTCAATGGTCGTCAGTTGGTCGTGTGCGAGAACCCCAATACACGACTCATCCGTTCCTCTGATTGTCGATGCGATACGCTGTTTCGTGATGATGCTGACATTCAGGAATTAGATACGTTGTTACAGAACCGGAGTGTTGATATTCATGCGAAAAAAGCCCGGTATATAACCCGGACTTCAGCGTTTGGGCCCCGAGAGATGGTGTATTGGCGTTCTCCGCTGAAAGAACTTAACCCAAATATACTGGAGCAACTGCAATGGTATCTGAGTAAAGAGGGGGTTGATATCAATCAGCCCATCAACCAGGCGCAGCAAACCCTGTTGCATCAGTTCTGTAAAGCGAGCTGTCTCTATCACAGGGAGCCGGAAACGCTGCACCCTGTGCATCCTGATACGGTGGTGAAATTGCTTTTGAGCCGTGGGGCCTCACTGCTTCCTGATCGCGCTGGTAACACACCATTACACCTCGCCTGCAATGTTGGAGCTACCCCGGAGCTTTTGGAAATATTGCTGGAAAAGGTCAATGGCAGCCCGGAAATCCTTGATGCAGTTAACAACGACAGGAAAACAGCCCTGTCCGAGGCGCTCAGTTCATCAGCATGGGTTGGTATAGCGGTGCTTCTGTTGCGCTCGGGAGCCAGTATCGGTGACGCCGACAACAGGTATCATTACAGTCCGCTTCATGCAATGATCGAAAATCAACAGCTTACCAGTGAAAAACTGTACTTCCTTACCCGCTATGGGTTAGATATCAATAACTGCTTCAGTGAAGGCATACTCCCTTTCAATGAGTTTGTCAGGGATATGTATTACTGTAACTTCTACTTTGATTCCGATGTACTTCTTTACCTGTTAAAGGAAGGGCTGGCCCTGAACCGCCTCGATCGTTATGGTCAGTCCCTGCTTTCCATGTGTTTCGATGTTTTTGCCGGAAATATCGATTATTATCGAAAGCTTGAATTGTGTGCTTTTGTCTTGAAAGCTGCCTATAAATACCATTTTCCAGGAAATATTGATGCTCTGAAAGGCGCGGTTTCGGATGCATTAATGGAAAAACACGCAAAGGATATCTGTAAACTGTTAACAAGTTTTTCGGATGTTTTTTATCTCATTGATAACACCGTCGAAATCATTGCCAGCAACTTGAGTAAGCAAAATAAAAAGAAATTGGAAGGGTGGTTGAAACAAGTCAGAGATATTTATCCTCCGGATAGGAGCCTTCGTCCTTTTGTCTACCAGCCCTGTGAACATTTTGCGCACTCTTGTAAAAATTCTTTCATGCGTCATATGGACGCTGTTTACAATGCGGCAAGCACCGATTTTGCCGGGGTTGGGTTACTGGAATCAGATCTGGATTATTTTGAATCATTAGCACTAGAGCTAGAGATTAATGAGAAATCTGATTGTGATGATACTGAAGACCATCAGGACAATCATTCAGTACGATATTCAGATATTCATTTATATGACTGGCTTTTTGACTGTCGGTTTGCAGCATTACGTCAACTGCTTTTGTCACATAAAGAAATTCATAAGACTATCAGTCAGTATAAAAACAAGCTCGTGGGTGAATTATCCATTGACAATAAAGAGAAACTTGATCAATTGCTCAGGGAGACTACCTTGGTTGGTGAGTGTTAAGACCCATTAAAATTCTCTACTGTTTTGTCCTCAGTCAGTGCAGGGTTTGAGAGTTGTCTGAAATGGTCATGTACTTGAATGAATGTTTTCAGGGTGATTTGCAGAAGTCTCTCCATAACGGTTGGAGAGCAACGAATATCGTAAAAAATTTCCAGAGGTATTCAATGTACACACAGGCTTTAAACATTCTCAAACATACAAGACAACTCACCAACAGCCAATTTTCAGCAATGGCTGCCAACTCACTTCGAAATGAAGCCGGTAACAAATTGTTTTCGGGGCGGGTTGTTTTTGGGCAAGCCATACAAAGCCTGCATATGTCGGCCCGCTCTGAACGGCGTGATTTTTCTGATGATCAATACAGGCCAGGGAATGAGTGCGACCATGTTGAGATAAATATCCGGGATGATTCGCCATTTCCAGACAACGGTGATCATTACTGTGAATTTATCAACGACAAGAAGTCGGGAGCTAATAGTTACAGCCGCTTTGGAGGACCAGTTATGCGTTCAGTCACCCCTGATGATCTCAAGGCATTCAAGCCCATTGCATTACCCGTCGTGGTCTGTCACCACCTGACACTGGAGCCTAAGACGACAGAGATATTTAATGGACGTCAGGTGATTGTGTGCGAAACCCCGGGTACATGGTTAATCCGTAGCCCTGATTGCCAATGCAATACTCTCTTTCGAGGCAATGCTGACATTCAGGAACTGGATACGCTGTTAGAGAGCAGGGGTATTGATATTCGTGCGAAAAAAGTTCAGCACATAACCCAAGCTTCGGCGTATGGGCCCGATGATACCGTGTATTGGAATTCTCCACCGCGAGAAGCCGATCCCAAAATACTGGAGCACCTGCAATGGTATTTGAGTAAAGAAGGTGTTGATATCAATCAGCCCATCAATCAGGCGGGGCAAACCTTACTGCACCAGTTTTGTCGAGCGAGCTGTCTTCATTCACGCAGTGGTGGACAAAAGTACACAACGAATCCTGATACCGTGGTGGAATTGCTGTTGAGCCGTGGTGCCGAACTGGTTGCTGATCGCTTTGGTAACACGCCATTACACGTTGCCTGTCAAACTGGTGGTGCCTCCCTGGCGCTTATGGACAGGTTACTGGAAAAGGCCGGTGGCCGTCAGGAAATCCTAGACGCCGTGAACAGCAGTGGGAAGACAGCACTGTCAGAAACGTTGAGCTTAACGTCATGGGTCGGTCTTGCTGTGCTTCTGTTGCGGGCTGGAGCCAGTATCGACAACGCTGACAATCGTTACGAAAACAGTCCGCTTCATGCAATGATGGCGAGTCGGTTTCTCGACAGTGAAAAAATCAATTTGCTGACCCACCATGGGTTAGATATCAATCAACACACCAGCGAAGGAAAACTCCCTTTCAATGAACTGGTGCGGAACATTAAAACCTATTACTTCTATCGTGTTTCTGACACGCTTCTCTATTTGATAAAATCCGGGTTGCATCTGAACCGCCTTGATCATAATGGCCAGTCCCTGCTTGCCACATGTTTCAGTGTTTTTGAAGATCATGGTGAATATTTTCGCAAGCTGGAATTGTGTTCTTATGTCCTGAAAGCCGCGTATAAATACAATTTTCCGGGAAATATCGACACTCTGAAAGGCGCTATTTCAGATACGTTAATAGAAACCCGGGCAGGTGATATTGGAAAACTGTTAACCAGTGATGCGGATGTTTTTTATCTGATTGATAACACCTCTGACGTCATTGCCGACAATTTGAGTGCGCAAAATAAAATGACACTGGCAGCGTTGCTGGCAAAAGCCAGAGATATGCACAGTCCGGATATAAGTCTTTACCCTTTCGTCTACCTGCCCCGTGAACCTTTTGCCCACTCATGCAAAGATTCCTTCATAAGCCAGATGGAAGCTACCTATAACGCACCGAGAAGTGATTTTGCCAGGGTTGGGTTAGATCCAGAGTCGGATGATTCTGCCGTACGGGACAGTCATGATTGGGGCGAATCCAATTGCCATGAGACAGAGGACTCTGAAAACAACAACTCTATTCACCATTCAGACATTAGATTATATGACTGGCTGTTTGAGCATCGGTTTGAAGCATTACACCAACTGCTTTCGTGCGATAAAGGGCTTCATAAAGCTATCTGTAAACATAAACTCAGTCTTGCAGGTGAATTATCGGCTGATAATCAGGAAAAGCTCGATCAATTGCTGCTGTAAACGGGTTCGATGGGTAAATATTAACTAAAATTTAATATTTTCAGGTTATTGTATTGTTATTAATGCATGATGAAAGACCTGCTTATTTTCTGCTTGGTCAAAAGCTGGTCAACCCTGAACCGGGTCTCAGCAGTGACTGGTCGATCATTCGTGCATTATTAGTGGGTATTTATTGATGTAGATCAATTCTTTTGCTTCGGTAAATACGTAGCATGAGCTTAATCATTGAGTGTTTGCCGAAGTCGGTAACGATTGTTTCGGAGCCTGGTAATAAGAACACCAAATACTCACTCTCTGTCTAAGAATAAATACCACCCCAATAATAATAATAAAAAACGCAAACAGCTGATGGTTCAGCACTTGCAGCCTTGTCTCTGGCAAGGTTTTTTATTATGTGATACGGGTACTTGCAGTGCCCGTATTCAGGCGATGATACGCCAACGCAGGAACAGCTGCCTCAAATCAAATTAACCCGTTTTATCGACTAGTAGTTGATTACTTTTGTCAGTCATTTTGATTGGTTCCGGTTTTCGAGTGTACTTATGCACAACGTCTGAAATACCGGGTTGTTTGGTTTCAGGGCCTATATAAAAGAAGGAGCGGTTACCAGTGGCAAATGTCTTACACGGAGTATGGGAATTCCCTGACTGTAAATGATAAGTAAAAGCCTCAAAATGGAAGCCGTCAGTTGAGACAGGAGGTCAAAGCAGCCAGGAAGGTGGATGGCTGACAAATCAGGGATGTGACATGGCAGGGAGCCAGTGGACAGGATGTCCGGATTTTCAGGATGAAGGCTGGGCAGGGACTTTAGTCGGGCAGGATGCCTAACGACAAGAGTCCATAGGTAAAAAAACAGATCCGGGATGGGTCTGTTTTTGTTTGTGCCTGGTATTCTTCGACTCCGCTTCAGGGTGAGTGGAGATCAAGTTCTGAACCGGGAAATTAATTCAATACTGTTCCAGACGCATAGCCAATTCTTGCCATTGCTCCGGGGTAAGACGGGTAAGCTCATTTCTGGCCCTGGCGACAAAATCCCCGTAGGGCTTATCTCGGATTGAGGCAAGTTCCTCTGCGGCTGGTTCACCCACTTTTTTGTCATTCACCGGAGCCATGATTAACAATCCACTCATTTCAAGACAGCCATAACTCTGCTTTTCAGGCACATATTGAGGATTAACATTGGCATTTTGATTTCTGGGAAAAATGAAAGAGTGCAAAGAGTTATTATCGTCTACCCAATAGACCACGTTGTAGCCGCCAGTACCGCAGACATCGCTTTTGCTTAAGTATTTCAGAGTATTATTAAAGACTTGCGCAAATTCAGCAGGATTCTCACCCGCGATATGAATTCCTGAAAAATGTGCCGTGTTATGGGCTTGATCACCGGTCATCCAACGGATCGTGGTTTTCCCATGCTGTATTACCGGCAGGTCAGCCTCCAAAGAGAGTTGTCCGTTATACAACGCTTTTCGCAGGGGCAAATTCTCTTTCATTGCATGGATATGAAGATGCGGCTGTGAGTTTCCCCTGTAGCCACTATGGGCAAACGTATAGGCCGGTCCCATGGCTGTTGCCAAATCAAAGAGCTCTGAACTTTTAACAAATATGTTACTTTGATCAAGATGTTCTGTGGGTTTTATCAACCAGCATTCGGAACTGTAAGGCCGGAAATTGGAAATGATGGTCATGCCCTCGGTGTGGATTTTCAGTAGCCTGGAATCGTTATTGCATAATGCACAGGGCTTTCGCGGGTGACTCTGCCCTTTGTTATTTTCAAATGATCCCTGAATGGATTCATCGAATGTATAAAGCCTGTTAGGAAAGGATCTGAATTTCAGATAAGGGTTATCTTGTACCAGGCCACCCTCACACAGCAACTGATTACACAGAGCGTGCTGTGCCTGACGAGCCATTATCTGCAATACAGGGTTGATCTTACACGGGTCGTCAGGCGTTATGATCTTGACTGAATCGACTGCCTGAACATGTTTGTCGATAAATGTAAGGATTTCCTGATAAGTAGTATCTTTCAGATCGTGGTAGTTATCAGTATTTGGTATAAAAAAGTGTTGAGCAATGTTCATGCCCACCTCCTTGTTGGCTGCCTAATACCAAACCATACCGAGTAAATGAAAGGTTAAAAATAACAAAGTGGTTGGCAATACTAACGGCCTTAAATGCTTTGATGGTTCGCAAGGTCCTGCTTGACGGCACGAGAATTTCTTTAACTTTTGAGGGTATGAATGCGCTGCAGCATGCCATCGGGCAGATTTTCACTATCAATACAGCAGACCTGCTAAAATACCTTACGATGGAGCACCAAACATCAATGAAGGGCGAGCGTATTAAACAAGATGCAGTTTTGTTGTACTGATAATTGCCACAAAATAGAGGGGTATCTTTTTTTCTTTCTAGAATGAGAGCTTTTAAGTGGTTTTCTGACATAAATTCCTTAATATCTACCCTAAGAAGTGGTTAGGAATTGTCTTTTAACAAGTTCCCGATTTCCGTTCACCCTGAGTGCTGAGCTTGTCAAAGTATCGACGGGGCGTGCCAACGAACTTCGATACTTCGACAAGCTCAGCACTCAGTCCGAACGGAGTCAGGCAATGAAAATAGGTAAGTTGTTTCCAGACAACTCCTTAGTCGGCCCTAGCGTTCATCAAAAAGAAAAAACACCATTAATGTAGCAAGATCTTTAGGAGAGTTAGAGCAATGCAGCCTGCCGGGGGAATAACACCGATATTACCTAATCCCCCGGGGGGGATTGATACAACCACCAGAGTTCAAGTTGAAAAGGACAATCCCCAAACGGGTGTAGAAATTAGCATACCCTCTGCCCAGAGCATGTCATTACCGCGTGCGGAAAATCCAGCGCCACCAGAGAGTTTACACACCAAAAGAATGGTAAAACTAAACCAGGTTCACCCTATTCTTAGTCACCACTCTGCCAAATCCTGTGATAAAGAAGCATTTTTGGAATCATCTGATCAACTGACGACACATCAAATGGTGATGGATATACCAGGCCTGCCATTACTTTCAAAGGAGGCTTCATGGGATCAACACAACCATCTTTATAATTCATCCCTGGACCTGATAAACCTGATAAAACAGGGGGATACAGACAAAGTAACAGAGTGCATTACCAATAACCCCTTTTCCCTGGCCATTGAAGATGCAGAGGGTAACTCCGTCCTGCATCTGGCCGTGTTACACGGCCATGAACACCTATGCCGACTGTTGGTTGATCGAGCTCAACACCTGTGGCAGGCAACCAATGACAACGACGAACGACCTCTGCATATTGCAGCCAGAGCAAAACAAAACAATTGTTTGAACTTTTTATTGAATAACTACCCCAACTTCTTAATACTGCAAAATACACTGGTGTATCCTGACAAATCAGGACTAACACCGGTACACTTGGCGGCTCAATACGGAAATAAAGCTGGTTTAATGACCATGTTGGATTATGAAATTGGCAAGTATTTGTTGTCCAAGCCTGATTCCCCTATTTGGGTTGCGATAAAAAATGGGCACATAGAGTGCGTGGCCGTTATTCTCCACTGTTTACATAGTGGTGGTGCTTTTTATCAATCATATTGCGCTCTTCGCTATGCTGTTGAGTGTGGCCAGTTGGATTGTGTCAAATGGCTTGTACATAACTATCCAGACTCTTTCACCCCGAGAGATCCTGATTTAAAAGGCTTAAGTTCTCTGACCCAATTAGCGGTAAAACATGGCTATGATGACATTTTACAATACCTTCTTGAGCAACCGTTCTTTATCAAGCGACTGACGAAAATGGAATATGCTGCTGAATTTAGCAGTAAAGAGAATGGAGTCTGTGCAAAACTGATCAGAGATGCCCGGGAGAAAGTGAAGCAACCTTTTCGCCCGGTAAAGAATTTTGATAAAACACTATTCCAGCAAACCTGGCAGCGGGAAAAAAATAAGATTGCCAATAAAATAGAACAGCAAACCTCACGAAAATATCCACCCCCATTATTTGATCACATGGATGACAGCTTGTCCGGGAGTGCATCGTCCACCGAATATCTGTCACAGGCTAAAGCTTTAATAAGCGCATTGCCGGAAATAGGGGTTTATGTACGTTGCCCCGTCTATAAAAATAAACATGAAGAACAAGGTCGATTCTGGGCCATGGGTGATGCCACGGCATCTGTCGGACTGATTAAGGCCCTTGTTGCTTTGGGCGCAAAAACGATCCATGCACAACTGTCACCACCGGATGACAGTGACTTTATTACACGACAAAGATTTAATAGTGAGGAGCAGATAAGATATGTCAAGAAACAGCGTATAGCGTTATCCAAGCTGGCTTACTTACTGCCGGGAATAAAGATTAGACTGGGCATTCAGGAAATTTATATAGACGACACCAAAGTTATTATTTCCAGCTGTAACCTGCGTGGTGAGAATAAAATCAATGCTGCCGTTACCCTCTCCTTTTTCCAGGCCGAAGCAATGTACCGAGAATTAGGCTATGTGCAAGAGTCCCATATTAGTTTAAAACCCTATCGTTTTTACTCTGAATTTGAAGCGATGTGTCTGGATACCGATACATCAGTTACAAAGAATAATAGCGGCCAACTCCTATGGTCACTGCTTTACAACTTTTTTTTGTCCATTTTCACTTATATCAATAACGACAATAGTTCAATGCCCGACTGTAATATCCACCCTTTGCATCTACCGGTAAACTCGATTATCCCCAGTGGTGATCTGCAATCAAAGGAAACTGAAATATCGACCGAATCCCTCGATAGCCATCAACTGACATTAGTCTCTGCTATTAACCAGCTTTGTGATTTATCCACTAAAGGGAAAATACAAACCGCTGTAGTTTATGGTTTGCATCATAATGCACTGCGCCACTTTAAAAAAACGATATTAACCAATTGGCTTGGTGCTATAAAACTAAACCAGGGTCAGGTAACGGATGCTCTCCCGGTGGTGGTGACCACCACCACCAGCGCTTTCAGAGATGAAGACAGGGCAGAAAATGGCAAGAGTGTGCTAAGCGAAATCGCGAGAACCGCAGGTTTCACACTGATTGACTTTCGGGACCAGCAAGACCGGGCCTCTCTGATGGCGGCAGGCAAGGGCCAATTGCTTCTGTGTCTTATGCCCAGTGTGCCAAGGCAGAGTTTCAACAAACTGGTGCAAAGCTCCCGGTTCCCGGTGTTAAGTGAAGGTGCCAACCTGACCACGACCCTGTTGCAAAATGGCCAACCTCATCTTTCTCTCCTTCCCTACGGACAAACGCCAGTGGCCCAGGACATGGGAGTGCCGCTGGAGGCTTTAAAGGCCATGGCCTTTTCCTGCAAGTTGCAGATAGAAAAGAATGGAGCCGAGATTGAAGTCCTGAAAAAATTGTCAGACCTTGCCAGGAAAGGCGGCTACGCAGAGGCACTCTCTTATACCGACAAGATAAAGACCAAAGACGTTGAAAATGGACCTTTATGCTTTGTCTGGAATGATCCTCAACCCTCACCTTTGCAATTGCGACCAGTCACCATTATGAGCCTGTTACAGAAAGGAGCAAAACTGGGCAGTATTGAAAAAAAAGCGTTACTCGAAGCGCTAGACCCTTCCGATAAAGCCCTGGCCGATTATATCAACAGCTGCCTGGATAAGGACTCAATCACAACCCATCACTTCCGGCTGCAGCAAATGCATGTAAATAAGCCTTTTAACAATAAGGTGGTGGCAGCGCTGCTCCAGTTTGGACGCTATAAAAAACTGCTGGCCTGAGAAAATTCCATTGAAAGGATGGATTAGACATGAACCGGCGGTATTCTCAGCTGTTAACAGCTCCCGGGCTCCTCCTTCGAACGCACAGCAAAATAGTGGCTTTAGGGTTGGCGACAAAATAAAGATCAGAGTACACATGGAAGTTGACAAACACACCCGGCATAAATATTATTCACCTCGTTCCTTGCCGGTATAGCTCAGTTGGTAGAGCAACTGACTTGTAATCAGTGGGTCCCGAGTTCGACTCTTGGTGCCGGCACCATACACAGCAAAGCCCGAAGCGTTAGTAAGCACTTCGGGCTTTTTGCTATCTGAGATTTACTATAGGTATCACTATAGGTTATTAGCCTGATACCCTATAGCTCCGTTATTTATCCTTCCCCAGAGCATAATTTCTGTACCCATTACCGAACCAGCATGTCGTTGGTAGATCAATAACTTTGAGAGTTGCAAAGAAGGTGATGCGGGTAAGAAACCTATAGTGAATAGTTCGTCAATACTATAGGTTTATGTCGATTTGGTGAGCGGGATTATAAAGATCAACCGTCTACGGCTTCCATTTCAAGAATAAGTTCCCCTTCCGTTTGCTCTGGTTTATCATCCGTTTGCTCAACCTTTTCACAAATACCATCAATAGCAATACTCTCTATTTGTCGCTTATAGCGATGATACTCACCCATCCCAGCAGGTTTGAAAATCAAAGAGCATAAAATTGACAGCCCCTGACTGTCTTCAGCCATAAACTGGATGCATGGGTATTTCTGATTATCACTGTCCGCCGATGAGAAGTTTGCTAACCCGGTAATTGTCTCATTGCCAAAGAAAATTCGTTGTACGAGTTTCAGATTCAGCAAAAAATCATCAAATTCTTCTAATGCATCAGGCCCCTTGGGGTCTAGCCCATCACGATAGTACACCCCGCCATGTTGACGGATACTCAGGAAAAATTGCTCTGCCATAACTGTTCACTCAAGTTGTGTGAAGTAACCTATCAGACTAGGGCAAAAATAGGAGCTATCCAATCTCTGGAAGTTCAGGATTTTTTTGCAAGAACTGGTGGCATACAGCCATATGCTCAACATGCCATAATCTGACGCCATAGAAGCTGATTTTCTTTGCAAAGCTAATCAACCGCAAGGATGGTAAAGATGTTGTCTTTTGTTGCTGAGGTCATATCTACTCTGGCCGATTCGCTCGGTATAATGGATAGGGTAAAGAAATTCATTGGTCATTATGAGCCTGCAAGCCCTATACATCAGGTTGCTGATAGAATTTTTCAGGTTTTTGAAACTCATGGTGTCAATAGGGCAAATATCGTTGGGTTTGTTAATCCAAAGCATGGCATAACCTTTGCCGACCTGATTTCTCACGACGCTTTCATACCAAAAATAACGAATGAACTGCTTGATGAAATCTCCGAAAAATTCTCTATTAATCCTGAATGGCTGACCGGGGATATTGATGAAATATACCCAAGCCATCATTGCTATAAAAATTTACGTGTAATCATTGATCACTTGGGAGGCATCGCCGAACAAGGGATACGCTGGCCGGAAGTTCAGGTAATAATTATCAAACCCTCAAAGCCCAGTCTTGAGGAGCTTCAGAGCCACAGAAGTCTGAGCCCCTTTGCTGTAGTCATCAGGGAAGCTATTGGTGATTTAGGTGAAACTACAATTTATCGAGATCACCTCTATGATGAGCTTAACTGGGGGCATCAGCCCGCGAGACTTCATTTGCAAGGCATTTCAATGGCTGCCTGGGAGTTGGCTTCTAAGCCCTGGGGCGCAGAATTACCTGAGAATGAAATCGTAAACCTATTAGACAGACGGGTGTTTATCGCGCCGATTCTAGAAGACGTCAGTTTACATTCATGGCATCCTGATGATTATATTTTTTTGGATGGGGAATCGATGCGATCTGAAAACTCTGCCATAGCTCAAGAGGCCAGAAAATGGATGCGGCAAACTGGTGATTTAGCTTATCTGCAAGAATGGAAGAACAGGTTGAATTCTTCAGTAAGACAGATCTGTGACTAATTTATGGAAGCTTCCATGAGCAAGGCCATCCTCAGAAGCTCTACAAAAAGATAACTGATTGATAGCCAGATACCTGTCCATGAAGTTCTTAGTTTGCTGATTGCGCTTTCAGCAAAGCTCAAGCGTTTGTTTTAAAGTGCCCTCTCCTACTTTGCAACCAGGATGTCTTGTTAGCTCCCTAACCGTTTATTGGATTCTTTATAAACTGGTTTTTCAGTATGAGTATTGCTTGGTACGACATGCCAAAGGGGAGGCTCACTACTCGTAGAACCAAAGCAAGTATCTTTATAAAGCACGTTGTTCACGAGAGCTTTGGATGCACCTGTATTTCGAGCCAGTACATTGACCGGCTGATCTGGATTGGACAGAAGAAATGAGTACAGTCGTTGCTTTAAAATTTCCCTTTCCATGGCCTGAATACTCCCTGTTTTCAGTACACACAAATAAAGAATAGCGCAGCACTGTTGCTGGTAATCAGTAAATTGATCACATTCATCAAAAAACAAAATCACCAACCGCGCGAGTACCACCCCCCAACGCACAAAAGCACGCACAGGGAAGTTATGTCCAGCATACCGGGTACCTCCCCCCCCTTCATTTCTCCCTGAGCCGACCAATCAACCTGGACACCTGCCCGCTCTGCCACCGGTTCCCCCGGCTGGTAAGAATACCTGCACGATTGAGTGCATCAGCAATCAGCCGAGTTGTTTTACCCTGTTCAACCATTGGCAGGACGAGCGCTTTAAGCCGATCCGCTCGATACTGAGCCTGTTGCCGGGCTGCCTGATTGCGCTTGTGGGTTGCATCCCTCAGGCCACCCAGTTGAGTACCCCGAGCTTTAGCCTCCTTCAGTGCTGCTTTGGTTCTGGCCGAAATAAAATCACGCTCCTGCTCTGCCAGTGCGGCATAAATGTGAAGCTGGAACTTATCGGCATTGGGCATACAGGCCACTTTCAAACTTAGCCGTTTGTCGTCCAGTAACGAGGCAATAAAAGAGACTTTCCTGCTCAGCCGGTCCAGCTTGGAAACCAGCAGTGTGGCACCAGTCTTTCTAGCCATATCCATGGCTTTTACCAGCTCAGGCCGGTCATCATGAGTGCCGCTTTCGACATCCACGAAAGAGCCAAGCAACTCATAATTGCCAGGTTCATAATTCTGGAGATAAAGACTGATATCCCGATCCTGTGCCTCAAGGCCAAGGCCGGAATCCCCCTGCTTACGGGTAGAAACTCTGCGATAGACGACGTACTGCACAACCATCCTCTGACATCTTTATTTTTATTGGTATAAACAGTTATAGAGGGTTTGCTACAAATAACAACGTCCGTTGTGCATGTGGCAAGGGTTAATCGTCGCCGCCACCGAAATCCTGAATGAAGTTCACCTGTGTTATCGGCCCCTCATTCTTGCGATAATCACCATCCATCTTGTTCAGCTCGCTAATGGCTGCGGTGGCGGCCCTGGGATTACGCATCTTGAGCTGACCCTCATCATCAGCGATGACCTGGGCATTGAACTGGGCGATTCGCCAGAGGGTATCCCGCTTACTTTCTGCGGTCATAAGTGATTCCTGCTGAAGCGCATCAGTGCGCTCTGCAATGGCATTTAAAACCTCATCATTTTTCAACATTCTATTCCCCTGCGTATGGGCTGAACGTTCACTGTAACCCGCCTCCCGAGCCGCTCGGGTCGCATTACCATCCATCAGGTAAGCATTTACAAAGCGTTCCTGCTTTACGTTCACGGGTCACCTCCTGTGTTGCATTCATCCCTGAATGGGTAGTCAGGATCACTGATGATAAGATCCCGCAATGCAGTCAGGTTGCGATACTGCCCAGTGCTGAGATCCATCAGGTCCTCCGGCGTAAAGTATTTCAATACCAGTAGCTCGGGTGTGACTGCAAGGCCGTTGGAGATAAACCGCAAGGCCTCTTTCACCACGAGAATATCAAACCCATCCTGCGTAATAAGACTGACCAACTCAGGCTTGTAATACCGGAACAGGTCAGTAACCGGGGTAAGTACGGACTTGGGACCAACGGCTTTCAGAATCCCCGTAGAGTCAACCGCTAAACGGACACCCTGCAATTCCAGATAGGTCAGTAACTGCAATGGAGTCATAGTCATATGGCCAGCTCTATCTGCTCATCATCGTCAGACTTATTTTCAGCTTCGCGATGTGCACAACAGTCACCATGTGCGCTGGAAACAGGCTGATCAGGTTTCTCTGGTGTATGTTGATCAGATGGTTGTGCACCATATGCATTCACTGGAACAGTAGAGAGCGCCATCGGTGCATGTGGTGGATGTCGTGCACTTTGATCTATGGGTTTATAAATAATTTCAACGGTGCGCCCCTGACGCTGCTTGCCGGTGAAGTTCACCGTTATCCCCATGAGCTTGAGCGCACTCTGTTCCCGACGAAGCACATTGCCAAATCCTCGCGGACTCTTTGGCCATCCATGGTAATCGGACTTGAAACTGCCTAAACGATGGAATAAGTGGCTGACAATGCCACTGAATACCACGCCCTCCCCATACTGCTGGCAGAACGTCATCAGGGTATTGGCCACCGGGCTACCCTCAAGACTGCTGGAGATCAGGGCATGGCTATTGCGCTGAAAAATGGCCATAAAAGGAAGCTTACTCTCCAGGACCTGGCAGACAGCCTCACCAAGCAAGGCGAAGTCAGCCATCCGGGGTAACTCATCAATATGGACATCTGGCAAGCGCTTAAGTGCATCAGCAAGTAATTGCAGCAATGACCCCAGCAGAGAAGGTTGAGCCTTAACGAACATCCGCTTCAGGTCGGTCTCACTGGTTCGTTTTTCAGGCAGGAGAGGTGGAAGTTCAGTACTAATACAGCGATCAATCAAATCAAGCCGGGTGGCCACAGGTGTTATACCGTTGATGATTTGAGGTCGCAGGGCGCTCAGAACCGTTTCATCAGCATTAGAGTACGCCGTTCGTTTCACAAAAGCCGCACCGGTACAGAGCTGACAGAGTAAGTCCTGCTGATCATCGGTCAGATGACTGACATTATCATAGGTCAGTATCCAGTTGGCCTGGGCACTGACAAACAACGCTTCATCCTGCCTGGAAATACGACGCAGAGATGCGGTATTGGGGTCAATAAGCCCCCGCAATACCCGAGTGGTTTCACTCTTTCCACGACCATGGCCACCAAGAAGCTCCAGTACCAGCTTTTGCGTATTCTGCCTGTAACAATCGAGTATCCAGGTTAAGACCAAAAGACGATCTTCCTCAGATACATTCATCAATTGCCATAGCTCGTTGATATCACCACCGTCAACAGGCACTGGTAAGGGCTGCATCGTATCGGACCGGATAAACTTCACTGGGCTGACAGGCAAAACCTGCCAACCCGCCGAGGATATTTCTACAACACTCCAGTCATCGTTACAGAGGTCCAGATAATAGTGATCATCAGCATAAGCGGTGCGGATAAAAACAGAGTGCTTCACACCCTCAAGAGCGGCAAAGCCAGCCAACTGCTCACAGGATTCGCTGATGACATCCTTCTTCGCCACTTTCTGACAAGCCTGGTAGTGCCAATGATTTAAAGTCTTGCGAAATGCGCTGGTCTCAACTCCCCAGGTCTCTCGAATACCACGGCTATTACTGAATGAGGCATAGGCTTTCCCGGCTTCATCGGTGAATAGGTCACAGTTGGCTCTGGCCAAAGTGATTATCCGATCCAGAACTGAGGCATTGGGAGCCGCCGAAGCGGCAGACTCCATCAATGATTGAAGTGAATCCTGGCTGTCATTGTTTTTACTCATGGTCCACTCCTTTAGGAACCAGCCAGTCGTTAAAATCTGTACCCGGCTGACCCTCGCTGAACGGAGGCCAGAGTATGTTTCCATTTACCGCAAGTGCCGCTTTCATAGCCTGGGTAATGCCCGGATTTCCCGGCGTTTGGCGGTCGTTATCGGCCATCATGATAATGAAAGATCCGTAAGCCTCTTTAATGGCCTTTGCTGCATGGATCAGGTTTCCGGCGTTAAAAGCAGTAAATACCGGATTGTCGAGAACATTGAAGATTGACGCGCCGGTGGCGTACCCCTCACAGACCATCAATGTGCCTTTTGTCCCCGGATCGCCAATCAAGTGAAAACAACCGCGCACACGCCCACCTTTGGCAAACCACTTTTTGCCGTTGGGTTCGATGAACTGAACGCTCCAGATTTTCCCGCTGGCATCCCTGAGTGGTACCAGCAGGTTATCCCCAGTCTGACGAAGCCCGTAGGCCGATACCCGTTTGTCGATCAGGTATGGGTGATCCTCGTCGGCTATGGGAGAACCCTCCCAGAGGCTTTTGACATTGCGGGCAGTCACTGAGTATTGCCGCAACTGCTCAACCGCAGCCTTGGACTGAGCTTCCTGAATAGCTCGCTGTCGCTGTTGCCGTTCGTGGGCTGATAATGTTTGCAGCTCTGCATTGTGAACGACCACCTGCTGGGAAGTTTTCCATGATCCTGCAACCATGACCTCTGAGCCATGCAGTACATACCAGCCATTTTTGCTACCAACCCGGTCGCCCATGACGCAGTAGCGATGGATTTTGCCATCATTGATAAAGTTAATAGGCCTGGCAGGGGAAAGAGCGTTGTCTGCCAGGACAGTCAGGTACTTTTCCGGAAAGTTCATGATCAGCCCTCCCGCTCCTGAATGCGCTGTTCAGCCCAGGCTTCCACCTCAGACAAAATCCAGCGTGCCCCTCCGCCAGGAAGGTATACGGGGGCTGGGAACTTTTTCTCTGCCAGAAGTCGGTAGAGCGTGGCGCGACTGAGGTCAAAGTGCTCTAGGATTTTTTGTCTGCGAATCATCTGGCGGGAAGGGCGAGGTGTGCTGGTCTCCGTTAAACAGACAGGTGTATTTACGTCCCTGTGTATGACCATCATATAAACTCCAATTCGATTAATTAAGCACCTTTCATACTCATTAGAAGCAGAAGGCTAGATTCAACTTATCAAATAGGTTCTGTTGTATAAACATGAAACACCGGAGACAAAACTATTTTGCATTGGTGGAATTTGGTGACAAGAAAAAAGATTACATGGAATCATATATTTGAAGCTTTTTTTGCCTAGCTTCTTGAAATGATAATCCTAGGCTAGTCATTTTTTATACTTATACTGTCATAAAGGGTTTTAATACTTCTATTTGCAAAGATGTGAGTATATTTTTTTATTTTTACCTACTATGTTTAACTTGTAATTTTTATTTTAATTACTGTCTTCTATTTTCCCCACATGTGTATCACGTGTCTCAAATTTTGTTCCATTTGTTTTACGATTAGGAAGCATTAGTCAACGCCGGTGCGTCATAGCGAAATAAATATTTTCTGACTTAATGTTGCCAGATTATCTTCAGGAATCTTTTTTTGTTGCCTTCTGCCAAATACCATTAAAAATATTTCTATGAGCTATGACCTGCTTTGTCTCCCTTGCCGAATCCTGTTGTAAGTTGTTGATTCTGAAATCCTTCGACCAGAATATTCTTGCTAGCCTAGGCCATTTTCCGTACTCTCCCCCTTCAGTGATTGGTATTGATTTAATGAAAACCCCAAGTGAATTTTTTTTCTCAAGCCACTCAATCTTATCACCTGAGCCATGCCATATATTCGCGAATTCCTGATAAGAAATCGTCTTTGGGATATACCCATATTTTATAAGTTCTTTTCGGAGTATTCGGAGAGTGTTTCCTCTGTAACCTCTGATCGGAATCACAAGCCGGTCATCTTTTCTTTTCTTCTTCCTTGGTGGTTTTTTATCGATGATTGGTGCAGTCTTTTTGTGGAGGACTTTCTTTTTACCTTCAAAATCAATGATGGTTGTATAGTCGATATGTATTGGACTGGTTTTATTGTTACGGCTCATCCATTCTTCTAATTCTTCAAGATTAATAAACCGATTGCTCTTTTTGTTATTCATTACAGCCTGTCTCAAATGCTCTCAAACATGACAAACTGGAATCATAATAGAATAAACGTCAACGGTAAATTCCTGATCAATTCAACCAGTGCCTTATTTAAAGAATAAGGCACTGGCAGTGCAATTAATGCACAGCGCCCCCATAAACCGGCGAAGGCAACGAAGGATAAACCCGGTAAATATGCTGATAAACTCCGTCCGTCAAATGCTCAATATCCGCCTCCTCATAGTTACCCACTGGCAACCCGGTTTTGTCATCATACAGAAAATCATAAATCTGCTGACGAAGCGCATCACGGGCAGACTCCTTCTCCCGCCAGTTCGCCACTTTCAGCCGCTCACGCTTCAGGGTGGCCAGCAGTTCGGTGGCCACCTTCTTGATCGCAGCAATCTCTTTCTTGCTTAAATCAGGTTTCCTGAGAATGTCATACAGCGCCAGGGTCTCCTCATCCAGCCCTTCGCGAACGGCGCGGTTCTGCTCATCGTTCAGCTGGTCTGCCAGCTTCAGCAGCTCTTCAAAGGTTTTCTCAATCACTACCCGGTTCTTTTCCTGGTTGTACTCCTTCACCAGCCGCTCGTAATGATCCCGGTAATCGGTCCGCAGAGGGTTCTGAATCATTAGCTTATGCAGCCGCTGGTCAATGGCCGTTTTCAGGCTCTGAACGGTGGTGCGCTTCTGCTTTGAGGCTTCGAACTCACTTTTCAGCCGGTCAAAATCAATCTTGCTGATATCGTATAAACGGCTCTGGTCGTCCTCATCCCGAACCTCACTCCGGGTCTCAATGGCAGAGTCCACAATACCGTGCAGTTCCTGAATAATATGGGAGATATCCGCCTTTTCCTGATCCTGCTGCAACCGCTTATAGACAATATTGATCGCATCCCGCTCAT
The DNA here is from genome assembly GCF_049310165.1 of Endozoicomonas sp. ALE010. NCBI lineage: Bacteria > Pseudomonadati > Pseudomonadota > Gammaproteobacteria > Oceanospirillales > Endozoicomonadaceae > Endozoicomonas > Endozoicomonas sp. ALE010. The sequence continues at coordinate 38,268 of NZ_JBLYNV010000035.1, forward strand.
CCCGGTACTGCTGAACCCCACTGACATTGATACAGGCCCGGAACAGCTTGAACACCTCCCGGGCCATAATGCCAAACTGCTTGCGGGTCTTGTCATTCTCATTGATCGCCTCTTTGGCTTCATCAATGGATGCATTCAGGTCAAACCCGGTTTGCTTCAGCAGATCATCAAACGCAAACCCCTGCTGTTTTAGAAAGTTGCGGACAAAGGTAATCGCCTCGGCCAGTTTATCCAGCAGCTCGGTATTGGGATGGTTTGGGTCCACTCCGTCATCATCTTCACCCCGGCCATCGTCGCCCCGTCCGGCAAAGGTACTCAACGCTTTGCGCAGGCTTTTCAGAATGCCGCAGTAATCCACAATCAGCCCGTTGCTCTTGCCTTCAGCCACCCGGTTAGCCCGGGCAATGGCCTGCATCAGCGTATGGGCCTTCAGCGGTTTATCCAGGTAGAGTGTCGAAAGCGTCGGCACATCAAACCCGGTCAGCCACATGGCGCAGACAATGGCCACCCGAAAGGGATGATCCTTTTTCTTAAAGGCCTCTTCCATATTCAGTCGCTTGCCATCGGCCAGGGCAAAGCCCTCTTTCATCAGCTGGCGATGGGGGAGAATATCCAGGTGCCATTGTTTAAACTTCTGAACCTCTCCCTGTTCTTCCGAGACCACCACGGCCATCAGGGTCTCTTTCATCCACTGAATCTGTCGTTTGCGCCAGATCTTATCCTGTTCATCCCTGGCGTTCTTCAGGTCGGCTTCCCGCTCCCGGATATGCTCTTCCCAGTAGAACATCACCAGCTTGTGCATACGGGCACAGGTCACTTTATCAATGCACACCATCATGGCCTTGCCGCTCTCCCAGCCGTTGGCATAATGACGGACGAAATCCCGTGCAATCTGGTCCAGTCGGCTGGTGGCGGTGATGATGTGATAATCCCGCTTCAGTGCCCGCTCCAGGCGCTGCTCCACATTCACATCGTCAATTTCAAGCTTTTCCAGCTTCTCGGCAATCTTTTCATTCAACCCTTTGGGCGAGGCCACCGAATGTTCCTTGCCTTCGTCATCCTTAAAGACCAGTTCCTCACCCCGGGCATCGTAATAGAGGGGCACCGTGGCACCGTCCTCAACGGCCCGCTGGAAATCATAGGTGGAGACATAATCCCCAAACACCTTGGCGGTAATCTGGTCATCGCTGAACAACGGCGTTCCGGTAAAGCCAATAAAGCTGGCGTTTGGCAGGGCGTCACGCATATTCAGCGACAGGGTGCCGTACTGGGTGCGGTGTGCTTCATCGGTCACCACAATAATGTCGTTACGGTTGGAATAGGGGGCCGTTACCTTCTTGTTGAATTTCTGCACCAGCGTGAACACATAGTTCTTTTGTTGCCCCAGTAACTGTTGCAGGTCATTGCCACTGGCGGCAACACAGGGGTCTTGGTCATGGTTGACCAGCCCGCACCCGGCAAAAGTGCTGTAAATCTGGGTATCCAGATCGTCCCGGTCCGTCACGATCAGAAAGGTAAAATTCCCACCCAGCTTGCGATGCACCTTGCGGGTAAAGAAGACAATGGAATAGGACTTGCCAGAACCCTGGGTATGCCAGAAGACCCCAAGCTTCCGTTCCCGTTCTTCACGCTCAACCACCGCCTGAACCGCTTCATTCACCCCCAGAAACTGATGGTTCCGTGCCACCACCTTAATCAACTCACCGGAACTCTCATCAAACAGAATAAAGTTCTCAAACAGGTCCATCAGGTTGGTTTTGCTACAGGTGCCTTTTAACAGTGTGGCCATATCCACCACACCCGGCTCCTCCTCGTGCAGACGTTTCCAGTTATTAAAATGTTCATACCGGCTGGTCAGGGAGCCGATTTTGGCTTCAATGCCATTGCCCAGCACAATAAAGGCATTGTGATGAAACAGATGGGGGATGGTGTCTTTATAGTCAGACAGGTTCTGGTCGTAGGCGGCACGCAGCTCTTTATGGACATTCTTCAGCTCCATAAACACCAGCGGGATGCCATTGACAAAGCCGATAATATCCGCCCGTCGTCGGTAGATATCGCCCCGTACCCAGAATTCCCGCACCACCAGAAAGTGATTATTCTCCGGGTTGTCAAAATCAAACAGCCGCAGATACTTTTGCACCCGCTGCCCGTTTTCATCCTGACAGGTAACCTTCACCCCTTTTTTATGCAGTGTCGCTTTCTCCTGGTTGGCGGCCAGCATGGACGATGAACTGCTGATGCTGACCACCTCCTGCAATGCATCCCGATAGGCACTGTCGGGCAGGCCGGGGTTCAGTTTGATCAGTTGTTCTCCCAGATAGCGGGTCAGCACCACCTCTCTATCGGACTCACGACCAAGGGTGCCTTCTTTACCAAAAACCTCATTCTGGGCAAAGATTGACTCATTCCAGTTCAGGTCCTGAAGCAGAAAGTCTGCCGTGGGCTCTTGTGCCAGGGCATCCTCGGTCGTCCTTTTCATGGGGTTAGTTCTCCGTTCATTAGGCGGGGTAGCAGCAGGTCGCGGGCTTGGGCGAGTTTTTCACTATGTTGCTTCAGGCCCCACATGTGTCGGTATATATCCTGAGTAATTTTGTCGTACTCGGCAATCAGATTTTGTGACGGAACTGTGATGGTCGATTTCTCAAACACCTTTCCTGTGACAGCCGGATATGCTGCACCACTCGCATTATTGGTCAGATACCCGACATAATCGTTGGTTGTTAATGCTTGATAAAGGAAGTAAGGCGATACAGTTTTAGCGGATATAACTGCAAATCCTGTTGAGGCAATCAGCCTATCATGAGGTTCAATAACAAGAGCATGTGATCGTCTATTTGGACGAACACAAGACCAGAGAATATCGCCATGCTGAAGTACTCGTCTGGCTCTACCCGGAGCGTCTGCAAACTCATACCAAGTGGTTTCATTAATGGCGTGAGTGCTGACTGATGAAATATCGATATACTCGATACGCTCCTGAAACCCTTTTTTTAAACTTTCCTCATTTACTTTGGCAATGTCGGTAAGAGGCTTTTGTTCCCAACCTAAAGGCAAGCCATCCGACAACTTCGCATGCTCATGACCGGGAAAGCGCAAATGAACAAACCACTCCTGATAGAGCAGCCGGGCTGACTCTTCCAGTAACTGAATACGACGATGGTTGTTTTGAATCAGCAGGTCATATGATTTACCAACAGAAGAGATCGCTTTCTGTTGTTCAAGGCTTAAGTCTGGGGTTTCTAAACGGCCAAGAACCTGCGTATTCAGGTTCAGCATTGTTGAACCAATAGCATTATTTTCGAGCCAGGCTGTTACATCAGGCTGTATCAAGTAGTAATAAAGAAAATCCGAATCGATCTTATCGGGTGGCATTTCTATCTTTATACAGCCGGTCCCGCATAGAAAGCCTTCTGTTTCGCCGGTAATGAGAGCGCACTTCCCAATATCGCCCCTTCTGGGAAAGATGATTGAACCTGCCTTTAGAGCATGTCGTGAAAGCTGTTCAGCTTTTTGCTCTGAGACTCTGGCTATATTATCAGTGCAAATTGTTCCACCGATTATGTCCTTGGGCATAACTACGGGTATACCATCAGGTGTATATTCAGCCTGTTTGAGTTGTGAGCCAAATGGCCCCGTCTGAATCAAACCACCATGACTTTCAATGATTGAACTCAAAGTTGCCACGTTATACCCCCAACCCCTCAAAATTACGGGCAATCCTCGCTGCCAATTCCACCGCTTCCTGATTCAACCCTTCCAGCTCAATATGGATATCCTTAAGCGCTGCTTCAAAATCAAAATCCTCATCCACCGCTTCCGGTGCTACTTCCACATACCGCCCCGGCGCCAGGCTCCAGTCGGCGGCTTCAATCTCTGCCAGTGTGACCAGCTTTACCAGCCCTGCCACATCACACAGGCGAGCTTCCGGAAAGCGGGACAGTAACCAATGAGCCTGCTGGTGGCAGTAGCGCACCTGTTTAAGCTGTTCAACCGCTACTTTGCGCCACTCTTCAATGGCTTTGCCATTACGCTGCAATTCCGTGCGCCGTTTGCCCAGACCGTTGATCTCATCCTTCAGGGTTTTCAGCTTTTGCTCATGGCTGACCATGGCGGCTACATCGGCGGTACCGGCTTTCATGGTCGCTGATAGTTCATTGGCTTCCCCATCCTTAGCCAGCAATTCTTCCCGAATTTGGCGGATCGCCTGCTGCGTCATACCTGTTGCCAGCTTAACGGCATGGTCCACATCTTTAATCAAATCACGACAGGTGTCGGCAAAAGGCTGGTAGGCCTGCTCAAGCTGATGGACTTCATCCAGTGGCAGATCACTGGCTACCGGGCGACAGGGAACAACCTGCTGCTTCAATCCGGCCAGGCTGGTGCAAAGCTGCTCAAGGGTGCGATTGAAACCCTCCAGATCAAGGTCAGGCGGCGTTTCCAGATCGGTCACGGCACCACGCAGGGTTTTCAGTTGGCGTTGCATTTTGACCGCACACCACAGCAACCCCCGCTGATGTTGGGTCGGTAACAGCGCATCGGTCAAACGGATCAGGGTTTCATTCAGATACTCAATCACCAGCTTAATAAACCGCCGATACTCTCCCCGGTACAGCCAGACAATCGCGGTGAGATTTTGTTGCTGCTCCGGGCTGAAGTCAAAAATCTTGCGGGTCACTTTGCGGTAGACATTACGGGCATCAATCATCAGCACCTTGTCTTTGTGCTGCGCCGGTTTTGCCTTATTCAAAAACCAGAGCTGACAGGGCACCGAACGGGTGTAAAAGAAGTTACCCCGGATATCCACCATCACATCCACATCGCCGGTCTTGACCAGATCGGCTCTCACCGTCGCTTCATCCCGCCCGGCACTGGATGCCTGGGAGGACATAACAAAGCCCGCTTTGCCCGTGCTGTTCAAATAGCTGTAGAAATACTGAATCCACAGATAGTTGGCATTGGGCACCTTTTTGCTTTTGTTCTCTCCGGGCAGGCCGAAGGGCAGGCGCGGGTCATTCTTTACCTTGTCCGCCGCCACTTCATCCACATTAAACGGCGGATTGGCCATCACATAATCCACCGTGCCGAATAGCCCGGCATGAGGGTCTTTGTAGTAGGTGATGGCACTGTCGCCCCCTTCTACATTGCCTTCCAGGCCATGCACCGCCAGATTCATTTTGGCCAGGCGAGTGGTCACACGGTTTTTCTCATGACCAAAAAAGGTAAGCTGCTGAGGGTTCTGCTTGTGACGCTCCATAAAGTGGGCACTTTGCACAAACATACCGCCAGAGCCACAGGCCGGGTCAAAAATCTTGCCGTGGTCGGGTTCCAGAATATTAACGATCAACTGCACCAGTGACACCGGCGTAAAGAACTCACCGCCATCGTGCGCACCCTGATCGGCAAACTGGGTGAGGAAGTATTCATAGATACGGCCAAAAATATCACCGCTGGCTTTTTGCAGCTCTTCCGGGTTCAGGGTGTTAAGCAGGATTTTCAGTACGTCGTTGGGGATATTGCGGTATTCCTGTTTGGGCAACTGACCTTCCAGGTTTTTGTATTCCGACTCGATGGACTCCATCGCCTGAATAATCGCACCACTGCGGTCGTCAGCATCGGTCAGGGCAACCAGATAATCGAACTGAGCTTCCGGCTTGAGAAAAATGGCCCCTTTCCCGGAAAAGTCCTCCTTGGTCACATCACGGGTCTTGCCACCACGACTGGGAAGGCTGGCAACAATATCACGCCGTGCAGCAAGGAACCGGCTGTAAGCATGACGCAGAAAAATCAGCCCCATTACCGGCAGAAAATACTCATTACTGGCCAGTTCAGAATTACCACGCAGCGTGTCAGCAGCCTTCCACAGTCGTTTTTCGATGGCTTCGATATTTTCCAGTTGGGACATGCTTTCTCCAGGGCGTTCAACGCAACTTTCAAGACAATAATGGCAGCCCCGAATAAGAATATTGTTCGTGGAATGCTCAGAGCCTGCGCAGTGATGATGAAACGGATTATTCTACTGGTTGCTATGAAGCGGTTCTACAGTGACGTATTGTGCTTGTTGATCCATAGTTCCATAAAATGCTAACTTATCCTGTCCCGGCGATAGGGGCATCGCGCCGCCTATCCTCGTCTCTGTCACTCTGTGATCTATGGACGACCGTTAGTTGACTCGCTGTGCTTCACTATGGTCGCCTCCGTTGGTTTTAAAGTCATGCGCTTTGCGCTGGGTATGCCGGGATTCTGAGATGAGGAGGTAATTATGAAGAAATTCAATTACCGCCTGGCTCAGAAGCGTGTATTGCTTGCGATAAGCATTTTGAAACTGGTGCAAACCGGTGCTGAATGCTATTCCGAGTTACTTCCGCTTCTGAGCATGGCTTTTAACTACTCAAACAGATTCGGAGATTATGCCTTCATCCCCAAAATGGTCCAATAAGTTTCAGCTTCATTCTGGCTCCTGGGTTTTTGTACCAACCAGAGAATCGAAGGTGGGTGGCAGAATCATAAAAAGGTGCGTGGAGGGGTGTTGGTCCGCTCCCAATTATTATTATCATCTCCGACAGGGTGGCCATGTTGAAGCTATAAGGTCTCATACCTCAGGCCAGTTCTTTATTCATCTTGATATTTGTCAGTTTTTCTCGTCCATTAACAGAAGCCGTATTACCCGCTCATTGAAGTCTCGTTTAGGTTATGAGCGTGCCAGAGAGATAGCCATTGCCTCAACTGTACCGGCACCCAATACAGGTGGTTCAGCCCATATTCTGCCTTATGGCTTTGTGCAGTCCCCAATACTTGCATCAATATGCCTGCGTTACAGCAAATTGGGCTCAGCACTCCATGAGTTGAGCAAGGCAAAAAAAACGACGGTCAGTGTTTATGTTGATGACATCATTATTTCGACCCAGTCTCTGACAGAAGCTGAAGATGCTCTGGGTCAGGTGAAGGGCGCAGCAGAGAGATCAGGGTTTCCTTTAAACTCAGACAAGGAAGAAGGGCCAGCCCAGAAGATCACAGCTTTCAATATTGAGCTATCCCATTCCAAGTTAAGGATCAATGATCGGCGAATGTCCCTGTTCTTGCGTAACTATATGGAAGCAGTTAGTGAATATCAGCAAGATGGTATTGTGGGTTATATTGAGACAGTTAATCCGGAGCAGGCTGATTTTTCTCAAATCTGCGGCTAATACTCAGCATGCTTGATGTGAACTATCTGCACAAATTTTCTTCATTCAGTGAGCTTTTACAGAACCTGTTATCCTTGCAAAATAATCCTTTTTAAGGATTTTTTTGACAAGAAAGAAAAAAATCCTAAAATAGGATTTTCTGTTCAAGGTATGCAGTCATGAGAACTCCCAGAGAATCCGCACTTTTACTTGCTTTACTGTATAAGCGTTCTGGTAAGACCAGGGCCAGGGTTAGTGCATTAACCGTAAAAAGACTTTCGAAAAGACAATACTTGCGAACAGCTTTTATTGAGCAACTCATTATTGAACTTGACCATTTCGGCATTGTTCTTATTGAGTTAGATAGAGGTGGGTTTGGTCTTATTTCATCTTCAGCATTAAATGGAGCCCCTACCATCAAAGCAAAAAATTATCTTATGGAAGATCTAAATAGATTAAAGAAAGGTAAGATTGATTTTAATGACATACTTTATGAATTTAATCCTGAGCTGGCAGAAGATACAGAAGAAGAATTTTAAATAATGATCAATAATTTATTTTCGTGTATAAAGAATATCTATGTCAGAGCAATTTCGATTTGGATTGCTGGTATTTTGTTGTCATTTGTAACCAAATCAGCTTTGCTTTCGATGATTACAATGTTTTATACAGGTATATTGCCGTTCATATTGGTTGTATTATGGCTTTCTAATTCAGAAACAGGTATTAAACTGAGAAGTCAAACCAAGAAATGGCATATAGGCATTACCATTTCATGGTTCGTCTTTATATACGGAATTTATGCCAGGAAATGGGCATCCAGCCAAATAAATGAGATATTTCTGATTGATGCCAGCAATCTTGGTATAACGTACAACACCCTTGCTCTATCGTTTACTCCTTTCGGATTAATTTACAACGAATCAGTAGTACCTTTTTTGTTTAATTTATTAGTTTATGTGGCAGTTTTAGGCGCAATGATTATGCCTTTTTTGATTGTTGCCTCTAAATCTACATTTAAAATAATCTCTTACTGTTTTGTCATGGTGTTATTGCTTTCATCTTTCATGGGTGGGATAGCAAGCTTAAGCTTTAATAAAGATTTGTTGATTAAGCAGTTTGCACTATGGGCTGACTTTGACTCAAATCATTTATGCACCAATGAATGGGCAAGATCGACAGAAAGTGTTGTTTTTTTAGGTGGTGATAAAGTTCTGGTGTATCAACCTGAGAATCAGAAAAACTCACAGTTTTCGGTAAAAACATGCAACTTTGAAAAAGTATTCTAGCCTAAAGCCGCTGCACGTATTTGTCTGATAATTTTGGTTATAAGTTTTGCGTTTTTCCACGAATAAGTGGGAGTCATGGCCTCCCCTCTGGATCTTGGATTTTCTTGCATTTGCTTGCAAATGATTACCTATTTATCGAACTAACATTTGCTCGGCTTTCCACTTCCTGCCAGTCAGCACACTGCTCAACCGCCGATCATACTGACGAATTGCCGCTCGCTTTCGAGGCAGATGGTGATGTCGGTCATAATGCTTCTTCACCACTCCAGTCTGATCATGAGACTGAAGCTGGTCATTATCTTCCGGACGGACACCGGCATCTGTAATAAGGTTGGTGATGGTTCGTCGGATATCCCGCGCCGTAAACTTTTCCGGTTCTGGCAGGTTTAACTCCATTGCTTTATTCGTGCGGTGGTTATGCCAATATTTAAAAACATTCTTCAGGCTATCCAGCCCCATCTCCTTGCCACCGACTGTATAGAAGGGGCCGGGTAAGTCGCTGTTATGGGCCTGGACGATCCGCATTATCCGGATAGCCCGAGCCGTAAACGGGATCACATGTTTTCTTGGCTTCGCTCTACCTTTACGCTCGGTCAGGGTGATGGTTCGGCGTTCAAAGTCATAATCCTGCCAGGTTGACCGAATCAACATCTTCGGGCGTTGGCCCGCAGTAGCCACCATCATGCGAACCAGACAGGCTGCAATAATGCCGACTTTGTAACTATGGTGAATATTCAGGTAGAAGTCCTGAAGCTCATGGTCAGACAGCACTCGGTCATGGGTCTTCTCGGCAGCATTGTCTTTTTTGATCAGGCCCACAGGATTGTGTTCAAGGTTAAAGCGTTTGTTGCCCCGTCTGGCGGGATCGTAATCAGCATGAGCGCCATACTGGAAGGCAGCATGAAGTAGTGATCGAACTCGGTTGGCCTGAACTCTGGCATCCCGATCAACAATAGTGGCAATGATGTCGCAGATATCATCCGGTGAAATATCCCGAGCCTTCTTTTTGGCAATGGCTGGATAAGCCTGAATCACGTCTTTTTCCATGGAGCGTTTTGCTTCCTTGACACTGTCTTTCCCGTCCCGCTCCAACTGCTGGATATACCCGGCAATCAAATCCGCCAGCGAGCCACGGGTTGCCTCAATCTCCTTTTGCCGCTGAGCTTCAATCTGAGCAAGTCGGGCTTTTTCAGCTTCCAGCTCCAGATACTGCTTCAAATCCTGCTTACCAATTTCACGTTTAGTCTTGGCCAGATCATTTGCTTTTTCCCGGCATTCCTTCAGGGAGTAACCGGCATCTGCTTTAGATTCAGTAAAAGGCCCTATATGAATCAATGTCGGACGATTACCAGAATAGTAACGGTAGTAACACTGCACATTACCACGCTCCCGCCAGAACAACATGGCACCATTCCCACGCCCAAGAGACTCTGTCCGGGTTTTCCCATCAGGAATATTTCGAACCTCTGCGTCCGTCAGTATTGTCATTATTCTCTGAACCTATTTAATTATTCACTATAGGGTAACACTATAGGTTAGAAGTGAGATTTCCTGAAACAGGAATGAACGTTCTGATAATCATTGATACGTTGAAATAAGTGGTATTACAGGGATTTACAAGCAAATTTCAACATAATGAACTAATTTTGTACTATGGTTTTTCCGGCCTTGTAATCAGTGGGTCCCGAGTTCGACTCTTGGTGCCGGCACCATACACAGCAAAGCCCGTAGCGTTAGTAAGCACTTCGGGCTTTTTTGTATCTGTCAGTTTAGTCCCCATTCTAGTCCCCGTTTAGTGAGCGATACGTTTCTGAAGAGGCTCTTCAGATTTTTGTATGCCTGGCTTATGATCGCAAAACAATAATAAAACTGAGTCATAAAGATGCCTGAGTATAAGTACAGTGCTTTGACCTGCTTGCATGAAAAACCTTCGGACGAAGAGTTGACCGAATGGCATAAAGTGAAATGTGACGTCGTTACCGGTCAGAGTTTTTTTCAGAGAGTAAACTCCAATAAACCTATAAGAACCAGAAAGGATAGGAGGGAGTTGCGGCGTCAAGTTAAAAAAGAACAGGATCTCTGCGCAATATCGATAGCAATGGATTATATCCATTCAGCCGAGCAGGGGCGGGATGACACTTCTGGTTATCAGTTGATGGAATCCAGTTTATTTGCACTAACTACAGCCGTAAAAATTCTTAATGACCACCCAAAACTTTGGGATAAATACTCGCAACAGGTATATGGCGGTCACTTTCTACCTCCACCAAGGGTTGGGATTGAGACACTACGTTACCTTGGCCGAGGGTTAGAAAAGGTCATAAATGGTACTGATGTTGAACAAGCTCTGAATCTCAAGGGCAAAAAAGGTAAACTAAAGCCAACGCCAGAAAATCTCCTCTCTCAAGATAATGATCATGTCGTGCGCAGTGCTGTTGCGCTGATGGTTCATGTCTATAAACGGCATGAAAGTATTTCCATGGAAGAAATTTTCATTGAGGTTTCAGAGCTATTCGATATGCATGACAGGGAAAACACGGTTAAGGACTGGTATAGAAAATATCTGGGTAGTGATGAAGAATACCTTAATCAAATGTCTGATCGGCTAAAAAACAAAGGCGATAGAATAGCTTATGCCATTATGGTGTTAGATGATGTGTCGAAGATGAGTAAATCCGCATTAGCTCACCTGCAAGATTCCTGAGAGCACTCCATAGTATCCCTTGACGTTCCAAAACCGAGAGGGATACTCATGAAAAACGACACCTACCTTACCCGCAAAGAAGTCCTGCAACGATTCCTGATTGGGAATACGACGCTGTATCGCTGGCTGAAATCTGATCAGTTTCCGCAGCCCGTCCGTTTAGGCCCCCGCTGTATTCGCTGGTCCGAGGCTTCCATCATTCGTTGGGAACAGCAGAGACAAAACCTCGAAACTTAATCTGTTTTATTTGCAAAGGGCTGTGAGCTGGCTCGCCTGCAGGCCAGCCCCGGCAAACCTGTTACCACCACAAAATGACCACCTTGAAGGCATAAAAACAATGGGTGACAAAAAAGAGCCGATTTATAAGTGCGGAAAAATTTATCGTGAACACTTTGACGAAAATGGCAATGAGCGTAAGCCTGCTGCAACGCCCGGTAGCGAACCATTAGCATTATCTGAGCAAATCGAGGATAAGCCTTCTGGCGACCATGCACAGCAGCATTTTTCTTTTACTGAGGCTAAGGTTACTGCCAGCGACAGCCTGTCTGATACGGAGGAAGGGATACTTTTTAATACTCGGCCTATTACGCCAAATGACGCATTTCCTGCATCACTGGCTTCGGCTGTTAATGCAGCATGTATTGGTACAGAGGCTCACCCTATGGCGGTGGCCCTTCATTATGTTATTTATTTTGCCGCACATATTGGCCAGCATCGCTATGTTAAAATTGGCAATGAAAAATGCGGGCTGAACTTATACGGCCTTCTGGTGGGCCGCACTGGAAAAGTTAAAGGTACGGCAGAATCCCAGGTATTGTGTATCGAACAGGAAGCAACTCAGCGACTGATTGCGAAATATGGTTATATACCGCCAAGGAGGCGATCAGGTTTATCATCTGGCGAAGGCTTGATTCAGGCAATCAGAGACCCTGAAGAGGATAATCAGGATGACCAGTGCCTTCAAGATAAACGCTTAATGGTGACAGAGTCGGAGTATGCCAATGTCCTGACTCAAGATCTGAGAGCCGGAAATACGCTTTCCATCGTACTGCGAGATGCTTTTGATGGTAAGACACTGGAGAATTCAACAATCAATCCGAGAATCGCCTCCAATCCCCATATCTGTATTATTGGCCATATTACTCCTGAAGAACTAAAAACTCATAAGGCATTTGGCAGGCAGAGTGCTAACGGGGCTTTGAACAGGAATCTGATTATCTATGGAAACCGGGGACAATATAAACCATCACCCCGATCATATTCAGACGCAGAGTTGACCGACTTACCCGACTGGTTCGCAAACAGCATTATTCGGGCCAGAGATCATAAAACACATGATGATGTGTCTGATGAGAAGGCGGGTAAAGAGGTCAGGATGTCAGCAGAAGCCAAAGCGGTTATTGATGCTGAGTATGAGCCCAGGGAGCGCGAACAGGATGCAATGCCGGAACTGTTAGCCAATTTGTTATCCAGGCAACGGGTATTTGTGCGGATCTTGTCAGCTCTTTTTTCCCTCCTGGATGATTTGGATGAAATTCAGGCTGAGCATGTCAATCAGGCTTATCGCTGGGTCGATTACTCTGCTGACAGTATTCGGTATCTACTGAACACTGCGGGTGAAGAAGCCAGACAGGTTGTGGTAAACAGCTTTGCCGAAAAGGTTTATGAGGCAATTTGTAGTATTGATCAAAACAATCGGGGAAAGGGGGCCAGCAGAACAGCGATCAGGGACTACTTCAACCGGAATCGGAGCGGTAAAGAAGTTAGTACAGCATTGAAAAAGCTGCTGGAAGAGGTTCCCCCCAGAATAGAGTTAATGGATGTTACCAAAAAAGGGCGGGGGGCAAAGCCTGAAATATATCGGCCTACGACCAAACGACCATGACGACATAATTCTTTAGATTGGCTGCTGGTTGGCTTGTATTGGTCGTGGCCCTAGATACGCTCTATTTTAAGCCACGACCGAATTGCCAGCGGCCCTTTAAGGTTATGTCGTAATACAGGCTTATGGGTCTTGTTCAATCGACGACATTATAAGTTCAGTGTTCATCTGGATTAGTGAATAATGTCGTCAATGTCGTCAATGTCGAGAGTCTGTCTGGGGTTATCTACCTGATAGAGTTGATGGTGTTGTATAGTGTCTGCCTGCTAATGCCATACTCAGCAGCCAGCTTATTTTTTTGCTCCCCAGCCTTAATTCGCTCTACTACCTCGTTGACCTGATCAGCCGTTAATTTTCTTGTGGCCCCGATCTGCTTACCCTGCTTCCTGGCCGCTGCAATCCCCTCCCGCTGTCGCTCCCGGATCATACTCCGCTCGAACTCAGCAAACGCCCCCATCATCTGCAACATCAGCTTGTGCATGGGGTTACTGTCACCGGTAAAAATCAGGTTCTCTTTATGAAACTGGATACTGATACCCTGTTCGGTCAGGTCTTCAACCAGTGTTTGCAGGTCTTTAAGGCTGCGGGCAAGGCGATCTATGGAGTGAACGTGTAACCGGTCACCGGACCGCAAATGGCGCAGGCAGGCTTTTAACTGGGGCCTATCGGTGTCTTTGCCGCTGCAATGGTCTTCAAAGGTGGTATCCAGGTCAATGCCTTCAAGCTGGCGGGCGGTATTCTGATCAATGCTACTGACCCGGATGTATCCGACATTCTGGCCTTTCACGTTACTGCTTCCTCTTACATCTTATTTGTGTAAAAGAAAAACTAGACTCAGATTTACAGTCTGTCCAATCAGGCAGTTTTGACTTTAATGGACACGGCAGATCAGAGGCTTATGAGGGCTTCGTACAGTGTCCATGAAGTGTACTTACCTTTACAGGGGCAAATGGCTTTTATTGCTGGTGGTTCCGGTTCGTTGCGTCTGTCGGCAGATGATATATTAAGTCTATTGATTGTCATGGAATGATAGCTATAAATGATAAGCAGCGACGGTTCGTTGATGAATACCTAATAGATCAGAATGCTACCCGTGCAGCGATTGCCGCAGGTTACAGTCCTCAAACAGCAAGGGTCCAGGGCAGTCGCCTGTTAACAAATGCTGACATTTCGACAGAAATACGGGCTCGTCAGAATAAGCTCAGCCGGGAGCTGAATATTACGGCCCAGGATAAGCGGAAGGGCAAACCATCCGTATCAGTTGCGTGACAATATTGATCAGCAGAAATGGTCTCGAAATCAGGTCCGGTTTTCCGATGTAGGCATCACACCAGGCAATCTCGCCCTTTTGCGGGAGTCGGGGCTGGTCAATCACGTTTCGGTTCCATAGACGACTGTGATGGGCACAAAGGTTTCTCAGGTAGTTAAGGGAGCGCAACCAGCTTCTAAAGACGTTGAAGTTTGCCACGCCATATTTTTGGGCAATCACTGTCTGGTCCGGCACTCGCATCATGGCAAACAGTTGGGAAAGCGCACCAAAATCCCAGACCTCAATGGCAACCCAGATGGGTAGATCTGCCCCATGAACCTGCTCGTAGTGTTTGACAAAGTCCTCTTTTGAACGCTTCAAAAGGCTCTCATACTTTTGCAGCCATTTCTGATGCTGGCTGTTTCGTTTGGCAAATGTGGGATGAAAGTTCTCGATATGCTGATAGGCAAACGTGTCTCGCTCACCCTGCAGATAAGCGATATCCACCCGCAGGGCGACTTCAATCCGTTCCAGGGCATCAAGCAATAACAGCCTCAGCTTTTTGTCGAACACGTACAGATTAACCGCATCAGCAAAATGCGTGTGATCGACAAACCAGTCCTCCCGAACCGTCTTGATTGCTCCGGTTTCCGTGTCCTGCGCCAGTCTGAACACGCGAAACGGGTACAGGTAGGCACTGAGGCGGTAATACCCGATACGCTGCAAATGGTTGATGGCTGCTGCTTCATCCGTCACCTTAAGGTTTCTCGATTGCAGGATATCAAGCTGCGTTTGAAAAGACTTCCAGGGGCGTTGGTAAACCATTGTCTCTCGTATCGGGTTGTTGGTGTTGTCATTGGGCGCAGGCCAGTCCATTGTGCCGGGTTTTATGGCAGCCCGATTGACTCCGCTTTCACAAGGTAGTGTAGGGGGGAGTCCGTTATCCATCACAGCATTTCCTAAACTTCTTGCCACTGCCCCACGGGCAAGGCTCATTTCGACCTATACCCCGTCCAGTTTGAAACCGTGGATATTTCTGGTAGTTAGAATCGCTAACCGGGCTGCTAAAGAGGGAGCTTGTCAAAGCCGATACCATGAACTACTATTCAGTCAGGCTTAACAGCCGGTTGATCCTTTGCCCAAGGCTCTGGATCGTGGCAGCGCCTCAGTCGCCATAAGACTGGGGCTTTTCTCTCTTCACCTGTTAACTTTTCCGCGTCTCAGCAAGATAACTTTCTCGCCTCAGCCTTGCGAGGTAGCTCCTGTCTGCCGGAAATGCAGTCACGAATTGAAAGGGCTCGCCGGGAGTCTTTGGATCATTAAAAACAACCACATATTGCTCTTCCACAACAACCATCGTACGACGCTTTGCCTGGCGCCCTCTGTCCGTTTTACGAGTTTGAGAGTAGCGTTGGATTGTCCCGGCAGACAGGGCCAGTACTTCTTTGATCCACAATATCCGTCTTGCTCTCTTTTTTGAAAATCCACCATCATTAATACCTGAACTGGTGCGGTAATCCTTTGACTCTGTGAACGCATGATCGAAAGCGTAGGCAGAAAATTGATAGTGTTGGCCATCCCAGCCAGTCAGAGTTTTCTTTCTTCCTTGCTCATCAAAAACATAGGTCTCAATATAGACTTGGCGATACAGTTCAATCAATTCTGCTTCGGTGTCAGCTTTTAAACGTAACTGAGGCCACAGGGATTCAGCCATCAGTGCCTCCCGGTGAAATGAAAAATATTGAATTTCTTTTCTCCGGGATAGGTAGAGGCCTTAAGCGTTACCCGACCTAAGCTCCTTGCCAGATCAGCTGCAAAAGAGTGTTTGCATAGGCTTTGAGTTCGGCCATTCCACTGGTAGCCGACAGCTCCAATAAGCAGGTCTGCCAATTGAATTAATGGCTGGTTATGGGAGCTGACAGGCTCCAGGCATTGAATATGAGCCCGACCAGACAGTTTACGGCTGAGGATTGTTTTCAAATCAGAGAAGCGTGAGCTGCTGGCATTCTGCTGCCAGTCTAGAAAAAGCCGATAACGATGCCCCGGCTCCAGCCAATGAACCAGCATTTGATAGTACATCTTGTAAAATCCCAGCTCTGAGTCCCCGTTATTGTAGGTTTCATTCTCAAAACTGGTACGGTCCACAACGATACAACGGAAATGCAAACAGGCCTCTTCAAGGAAAACCTGCCTCATTGTGTTATAAAACTCGCACCGATTGGGGGAAAGCCTTTTCCAGCCAAACTCACCATGGGTATTGTATTTAGCCTGAAGTGAGTGAATTCGGTGAACAATGCGCCTTTTTTGGTCCATTGGACATTGCAGGGCCCCAATGATGGCATAACGGTCAGCAGGATCGGATGTATGCCTGCTTTCATCACAATAGATATTAAAGACCGTCTGGGTCATGGCACCTCCGCATTATGCGACAATCTCAAAACAACAAACGCAGAGTTCTGTTGCTTGCCCTGAAGTTACCTGACTTCCGGGCCATACATTGTTACAGGACGAGTGGGATGACTGGTAGCCCATACTCATTACTGGCTGAAGCAAAAGGCTAACACAGAACGAACAGCATGGAATCAACAAAACATGATCAGTCTATGCAGCTTCACAATTAATGCCACCCCACCCGCATCAAGCTGGCAAATTCTCGCTGCGACAGCACCTGCGAACAATCCCGCCACTAATGCTCTGTCGGCTGCATCGAGGCGTTATAGCCCAGATCAAAGCCGGTATGCCGGCGATGGTCTTCCATAGGCTTGATAATGACTCAGGCACTGGCTAATAAATCCCTGTTGCCAGGGTTGCAGAGGCATGCCCTGACGGTACATCGGGCTTCCGATCAGGGCTGCCGGAGCGAGGTTTTCATCCTTATCCACATCGTCAACCTGTACTTCATGGCGATGCCCTCAATGACTGAAACTGGTCTACATTGTTTGGCAGGATTCCTGATCATTAACAATGCCGGTTCAAATCATGACTAAAGTGGTATTCAGAAAATTCTCGGAGGGTGATGTGATTGCCCTGTTTCCTGATGACGTGGCCGATAACCGGGGGTATATCTCCAGTTATCAGCAGCGGGGGCAGCATGGACCAGCCAGCCCGGCATTGATGGATGAGCTGACACCGGCAACCGTGGATGAGTACCAGCATCTGCTCAATGAGTTGACTCATCAGGTCGGCTATACCGACCTGAGAGTACATGATGAAAGCGGCTGAGGTTATACCGTGGTCTCGTTCAGTGGTGGCAGGGCCTTGACGATTCTCACGGTCTCGACGCTGACACGGACAATCCGTTTTACCAGATCGACGATGTAGCGAGGGTCTTCAGACCACTGGTTCGGATCGTTCTGGATGTGGCTGTTTTTGTCCACCGTGACCTGATATCGCTCCATCACCCACTCGATCGCCGATTTGCCGTTGACCACGTATTCGTAGGCTTCCAGCGGTATGCCTTCGAGGATAAGGTTGCTGTTGTAGACAATGACGGACTTGTCCTTGTCCTTGCCTTTTTTCCCGAACACCATTTTTGATACCCGGTAATCGTCGTCTTCAATCATCAGCAGGCTCTGGTTTTTACCGCCGTGTTCGTCTAGCGGGAACGGCTCGACGGTTTCGTAGTTCAGGTGCCATTCACTCAGCTTGCGGCCTGCGTCGCTGAATGCCCGGAAATCACCGGCAAAGGGGATGCGTGGTAGCATTTTTTTCAGGTCGGCGGCGAAGCGCTGCTTGTACTCGGTAGAGTGCAGGATGCCGTAGACGTACCAAAAGATGTCTTCTTTGGTGATGGTGGCATCGTTGTAGTGGTCTCGGAAGCTACTGAGCGCCCAGTCGCTGATGGCTTCGTGGCGGATGTAGCCATACTCGTCGACTTCGGCGGCTGTGGCGCCTGCAAGCATATCGCTTTGTTGTTCAGTGTCTTTAACTTGATCAGCTTTTTCGTACCAGTACAGATTGAAGTGGTTTAATGACTTAGGATACCTCGTTAAGCACAATAGTACCATTGATGACGAGGTAGAAAGTGACAAAGCAGCGTAAGAATTATTCTCCGGAATTTAAGCGTAAAGCCA
>NZ_JBLYNV010000036.1:0-54397 GCF_049310165.1 Endozoicomonas sp. ALE010
ATCGTGGTCAGCGCACTGGTGGCGCTCCGGCACCTTCTTTCGGTGATGCACCGCCGCCGGCAGATGACCGCAAGTCCCGCAACAAGCGTGGCAGCAAGGGTAAAGATCGTCGTAATGACAATGACGATCTGCCACGCCGTGGTAAAGGTGGTCGCAACGAGCGTGATGATCGCCGTGGCGGCAGTCGCAAGTTTGCCCGTACCATGGCACCTGAGTCCATGGCGGCTCACGGCTTTACCAAGCCGACAGCGCCGGTTGTTCGTGAAGTTTCCATCCCGGAAACCATCACGGTTGCAGAGCTGGCCAGCAAGATGGCCATCAAAGCGGCGGACGTTATCAAGGCCATGTTCAAAATGGGCTCCATGGTAACCATCAACCAGGTTATCGATCAGGATACTGCCAGTATCGTGGTTGAAGAAATGGGCCACAAATACAAGCTGACCAAGGCAGACGCCATCGAAGACACCCTGGTGGATGATCAGCTGGAAGACGTTGCTTACGAAGCCAGGCCCCGTGCGCCTGTAGTGACCGTTATGGGTCACGTTGACCACGGCAAGACCTCGCTGCTGGACTACATTCGTAAGAGTCGCGTTCAGGCTGGCGAAGCCGGTGGTATTACCCAGCACATTGGTGCCTACCACGTAGAAACGGATCGTGGCATGGTGTCCTTCCTGGATACGCCTGGACACGCGGCCTTTACCGCCATGCGTGCCCGTGGTGCCAAGGCGACGGATATCGTTATCCTGGTTGTTGCTGCTGACGATGGTGTCATGCCGCAGACCGAAGAAGCGGTGCAACACGCGAAAGCGGCTGGCGTACCTATCGTGGTTGCCGTGAACAAGATGGATAAGCCGGAAGCAGATCCGGATCGGGTGAAAAACGAGCTGTCTGCCCGTGACGTTATTCCTGAGGAGTGGGGTGGCGATACGCAGTTTATGCCAGTATCCGCCCTGACCGGTGAAGGTGTTGAAGATCTGCTGGAAGCAGTTATTCTTCAGGCCGAAGTGCTTGAGCTGACTGCTCCGGATGAAGGTCCTGCCCGTGGCGTCGTTGTTGAGTCCCGACTGGATAAAGGTCGTGGTCCTGTGGCCACCGTTCTGGTGCAGGGCGGTAAGCTGAATCAGGGTGATAATATCCTGGTGGGACAGCAGTACGGTCGTGTACGTGCGATGCTGGATGAGAACGGCCAGCCCATCAAAGAAGCAGGCCCTTCTATCCCGGTAGAGATTCTGGGTCTGGATGGTACGCCGGATGCCGGTGACGAAATGCTGGTGGTTCGCGATGAGCGTAAAGCCCGTGAAATCGCCCTGTTTCGTCAAGGCAAGTTCCGCGAAGTCAAGCTGGCTCGTCAACAGGCTTCCAAACTGGAGAATATGTTCTCCAGAATGGGAACTGAAGATAAGAAGACGCTCAACATCGTCCTCAAGGCAGACGTACGAGGCTCCCTGGAGGCGCTGACCGCTTCTCTGGAAGAGCAGGGTAACGATGAGGTCGAAGTAAGGGTTATCTCTGGTGGTGTTGGTGGTATTACCGAAACCGACGCCAACCTGGCCCTGGCTTCCAACGCCGTTATCGTTGGCTTTAACGTTCGTGCCGATGCTTCTGCCCGTAAAGTGGTAGAGACTGAAGAGCTGGATCTGCGTTACTACAGTGTTATCTACGACATCATTGATGACGTTAAGAAAGCGCTGACCGGTATGCTGGGCTCCGATACCCGTGAACAGATCGTGGGTACCGCTGAAGTTCGTGAAGTATTCCGTTCACCGAAGTTTGGCGCTGTGGCTGGCTGTATGGTTATTGAAGGTACCGTGTACCGCAACGACCGTATCCGCGTACTGCGTGATAACGTGGTGATCTACGAAGGTGAGCTGGAGTCTCTGCGTCGTTACAAGGATGATGTCAACGAAGTTCGTAACGGTATGGAGTGTGGTATCGCCGTTAAGAGCTACAACGACGTTAAGCCTGGTGACAAGATCGAGGTTTACAAGACGATTGAAGTACAGCGTACGCTTTAATTCGTTATGCGTGTGAATGTGAAATAGACGCCAGAGCCTGCGGTTTTTCCCGCAGGCTTTTTTAACCACAAAGGCACAAAGTCACAAAGGGAAGGATTGCTTTGTGTCTCTGTGCCTTTTGTGCCTTTTGGGTATTGTGGTTTACGGAGTGAGTATTCAATGGCTAAAGAGTACAGTCGTACCCAGCGAGTAGCCGACCAGATTCAGAAAGAACTGGCTCAGCTGATTCAGCTGGAAATGAAAGATCCTCGTCTTGGCATGGTCACGGTCAGTGTGGTCGAAGTAAGTCGGGATCTCGCTTTTGCAGATGTTTATGTCTCGTTTCTTGGGGTGGATGATCAGGAAAAAATTGATCAATCCCTGGAGATATTGAGTCAGGCCGCGGGGTTCCTGCGTTCTCAGCTGGCCAGGGCCATCAAGCTGAGGTTTACCCCGCGACTCCGCTTTTACTATGACAACAGTCTGCGGCGCGGGGCTTACCTGTCCTCGCTGATCGATCAGGCGGTTGCCAAAGACGCTAAAGCGGATAAAGGCTCAGAAGAAGGTACCGAGGAGTAAGTCATGGCCAGAAGAGGTCGACGCGCTAATCGTGGCCGTCCGATGGACGGTATTATTGTGGTTGATAAAGTCTATGGCGCTTCTTCCAACGAGGTGCTCCAGCGGGTGAAGCGGTTGTTTAATGCCGCCAAGGCGGGCCATACCGGCAGCCTTGATCCGCTGGCAACGGGCGTTTTACCCATCTGTCTGGGGGAGGCCACCAAGTTTTCCCAGTATTTGCTGGATTCTGATAAATCCTACCGCACCACCATGAAAATGGGGGTGAGAACCACCACAGGTGATCGTGAGGGGGAGATTGTCGAAGAGCGTCCGGTGACGGTCACCCGTTCTGATGTGGAGGCCATTCTGCACCAGTTCCGGGGTGATGTTGAGCAGGTGCCCAGCATGTTCTCTGCGCTCAAGCACAACGGCAGGCCATTGTACGAATATGCCCGGGAAGGGATTGAAATTGAGCGCCCTTCGCGCACCATTACCATTCATCGTCTGGAGCTGCTGGACTTTGATGGGGATGAGTGTGTCTTCGAGGTGGATTGCACCAAGGGAACCTATATCCGCACGCTGGTTGAAGATATTGGTGAGGCCCTGGGCTGCCTTGGTCATGTTGCTGAGCTGAAGCGCCTCAAGGCAGGCCCTTACACTGAGCATCAGGCGCACTCCCTGGATGAGCTGGCGGCCATGCGGGATGAAGCCCGTGAGTCGGCCCTGGATGTCGACCAGCGCATTGAGTTTGCCGAGCTGTCCGGACTGGCGGAGGAGCTGGGCCGCGACAAGCTGGAACCAGCGCAGTCAGAGCGCCTGAGGGAGTTGTCAAAAATCCGCAACAAGGCTGGTGATCGTGTTATTGATGACCTGTTGTTGCCTCAGGATAGTGCTGTCAGTGACTGGCCGCAGGTCAAACTGGGCGCAACCAGCAGTTATTATGTTTCTCAGGGGAACCCGGTCCAGGTGCCTCAGGCACCGACATCCGGCAATGTCCGCATCTATGGCGTTGCTGAAGGTGTTGAAGGCATGGTGTTCCTGGGTATCGGCGAAATTACCGATGATGGCCTGGTAGCACCCAAGCGTCTGGTCAAAGGCTGATTCAGCCTGAAATACGCGATTCCATTTGCCCAACTGCTTATATAGTTTTTTTGGACGCGTTCACAACATAGTGATAGAATTCGTCGCTTGTTTGAATGGCTGGCTGTAAATATGCACGGTCATGCCGGTTATCTGTATTGCATATTATCTGGAGATTGAACAATGGCTTTGACTGCTGAACAGAAAGCTGAAATCCTGAAGAAATTCGCTCGCACTGAAGGCGACACCGGTTCCCCTGAAGTTCAGGTGGCTCTGCTGACCGCTAACATCGAATGTCTGCAGGGACACTTCAAGGCGAATCACAAGGATCATCACTCTCGTCGTGGTCTGATTCGCATGGTAAACCAGCGTCGTAACCTGCTGGACTACCTGAAGCGTAAGGATGTTGAACGTTACCGCAGCCTGATCCAGCTTCTGGGTCTGCGTCGCTAATCGTTTGATACAGTCATATTGGGTGGTGGTGTCTTGATATCACCTCCCTCAGTCAAGGCACCGCGAGCTGCACTATCTGTGGCTGGCGGTGTTTTGTTATTTGCGGGTTGAGAATGTTGTCAGCCCGGGCATTATCTCTCTGCGGGTTGCGACTGCCGGGCTCTGTTTTCTCTGGTAGTCTTGGGCAAGAATTACCCATGCCTGCACTCTGTCTGCATGGGGTGCAATTCAGAGACTTCGATTCAGAGGTCTCTGAATTGCATCCATCTCTATGACAGTGTGGATGCAGGTGGGGTGATATCGTTTGGTAATAAAGGAAAATAACGTGAGTATTGCTCCAAAAGCATTGACAAAGACTTTCCAGTTCGGTGAACACACCGTGACCCTGGAAACTGGACGGGTTGCCCGTCAGGCCACCGGTGCCGTGCTGGCAACCATGGGTGAGCTGCAGGTTCTGGCGACGGTAGTGGGTGCTAAAAGTGCCCGTGATGGTCAGGACTTTTTCCCATTATCCGTTCACTACCAGGAAAAGGTTTACGCGGCGGGTAAAATTCCCGGCGGTTTCCTGAAACGTGAAGGTAAGGCCAGCGAAAAAGAGACGCTGACTTCCCGTCTGATTGACCGTCCTATCCGTCCGCTGTTCCCGAAAGGATTCATGAACGAAGTTCAGGTCATCATCACGGTAATGTCGGTGGATAAGAAGAACGATCCTGACATTCTGGGCATGATTGCCACGTCTGCGGCCCTGGCTATTTCCGGTATTCCCTTTGTCGGTCCTGTGGGTGCTGCCCGTGTTGGTTTCACTGAAGACGACGGTTACATCCTGAACCCATCTTTCGAGCAGATGAAAAAGTCTGAGCTGGACATGGTGGTTGCCGGTACCAGCGACGCTGTGCTGATGGTTGAGTCCGAAGCGCAGGAACTGACAGAAGATGAAATGCTGGGTGCGGTTCTGTTTGCCCAGCAGGAGTACCAGGCGGTTATTGCTGCCATTAAAGAGTTTGCGGCAGAAGCCGGTAAGCCAACCTGGGACTGGCAGCCAGAGCCAGAAAAAACGGCAGTGAAAGAAGCCGTTGCTGCTGGCTTTGAGCAGAAAATTCGTGAGGCCTATGGCATCACCATCAAGCAGGAGCGCAGCAACAAGCTGGCGGAACTGCGCGCTGAAGCTGAAGCTGAGCTGGTTGGCGAAGACGAAGGCAAGTTCAGTGCGGATGATGTTCAGACCTACTTCAGCAAACTGGAAAAGTCCGTCGTCCGTGGCAACATCATTAACGGTCAGCCGCGTATCGATGGTCGTGATACCAAAACCGTTCGCCCGATCACGGTAGAAGTTGGCGTTCTGAAAAAGACCCACGGTTCCGCCCTGTTCACCCGTGGTGAAACTCAGGCTATCGTCACCACAACGCTGGGTACTGCCCGTGATGCGCAGTTTGTCGACGCCCTGGAAGGTGAAAGCCGTGACCCGTTCATGCTGCATTACAACTTCCCTCCCTACTCTGTAGGCGAGGCTGGTCGTATGGGTCCTCCGGGACGCCGTGAAATCGGCCATGGTCGTCTTGCCCGTCGTGGTATTCAGGCAGTACTGCCCGGTGAAGAAGAGTTCCCTTATACCATCCGTGTGGTGTCTGAAATTACCGAATCCAATGGTTCCAGCTCCATGGCTTCCGTCTGTGGCTCTTCCCTGGCGCTGATGGATGCCGGTGTGCCTCTGAAGGCACCGGTTGCCGGTATCGCCATGGGTCTGGTTAAGGAAGGCGAGCAGTTTGCAGTCCTGACCGATATTCTGGGTGATGAAGATCACCTGGGTGATATGGACTTTAAAGTGGCTGGAACGGCCCACGGTGTTACGGCGTTGCAGATGGACATCAAGATTGCCGGTATCACGGAAGAGATCATGGATATCGCCCTTGACCAGGCTCTGCATGCGCGTCTGCATATCCTGGCCGAGATGAATAAAGTCATCGCCCGTTCCCGCAGTGAACTGTCGCCAAACGCACCAATGACCATGACCCTGAAGATTGATCAGGACAAGATTCGTGATGTTATTGGTAAAGGTGGTGCCACTATCCGTTCTATCTGTGAAGATACCGGTGCATCGGTTGATATTGCTGACGACGGCACCGTTAAAATTTATGGTGAGACCCGGGAAGCCTGTCAGGCAGCTTATGACCGTGTCTACGGCGTCACTGCTGAAGCGGAAATCGGCAAGATTTACCACGGTACGGTAACTCGCATTGTTGAGTTTGGTGCTTTTGTTAATATCCTGCCAGGTCAGGATGGCCTGGTGCATATTTCCCAGATTGCTGATCATCGGGTTGAGAACGTTGCTGACTACGTCAAGATGGGACAGAAGCTTGAAGTGGTTGTGATGGATCTGGACAACCGTGGTCGTATTAAGCTGAGCATGAAAGAAGTTGCTCGTATTAAAGAGCAGCAGGCTGCAGCGGCTGAATAATCACCGCTTCAAAGAGGCTGGCCTCAGTGCCAGTCTCTCTCAATATCTGGTTGCACATCAAAATTTTCTGCTACTCCCTGATGGAGTTACTCTGTGACCCGCAAGAAAAATGAGAGTCACTTTTTTCACGAGGAGGCTGTCCGAGAATAGCGCCCGTAGCGAGGATTGCGAGAAATTGAGGATAAAAATTTCTGCTTCTGAGGAGAATAGCGGGGCTATTTGACGAAGAAGCAGGAATTTTTAGACCAATTTATCGCAACCGCAGTAGGGCAGTCTATTCTCGGACAGCCTCCTAGTCTGACTGTGTTTAACCCACATGGCAGTGGAACCTAATAATCCTCTTGAGGTCAAACTTCGGTATTCATAGTCCAGGCGTGCAGGGCTTTATTCTGAAGGCATCATCAACCGACTCCCATCGAAAGCCTGCTAGAGTTGACCGGCAAGTCAGTTCAAGCGGTATTCCTGACAGCTCCAGAAACAGATTTAACGGTAAAAGAGTCTATCAGACTCATAAAGATACAGCCTCAGCGCTGAATGATGGCAAGGATATTGAGGATGCCTTTTGGCAAAAAAAACTATTGCAGGGACGTCAAATCACCCCGGCTGATGTGCTCTCAGCTTATAGAAATGATACAACGTCTCTCAGGAGTGGTTTATTCCTTGAGAGGCTTTGCTTAAAGAACATTCTTTATAACAATCAAAAAGTATTCCCGGATCAGGTCATTCAGGAATTCAACCGGAAGCCAAATCAAAATAAGTACAAATTAGCGATAGCGCGCTTCAAATCGCAATGTTGTATAAGGGGGCGGCTGTTGCATGGTCAGCAGGTCACGCCGGATGTGGTGGTAAAAGAATATCAGGCAGCCAAAGCATCACTGGAACTGGCCCGTTTCAAGCAACTCTGTTGCCTGAGGGGGTTGCTATTGAATGGTCGCCAGGTCAGACCGGATGCAGTGGTTAAGGATTTTCCGGGTAGTCCTGAAGGCAAAATGGCACTGGCGCGCTTCAACTCGGAATGTTGCCTGAGGGGCCTGTTATTGAATGGCCAGCAAGTCACTCCCGATGCGGTGATTAAGGCTTATCAGGCAGTCAGTGCAACACTTGAGTTGGCGCGCTTTAAGACGGAATGTTGCTTTAGGGGGCTGCCGTTGAATGGCCAGCAAGTCACACCGGATGCAGTGATTAAGGCTTTCCCGTGTAGCCCGCAAGGCAAGCTGGGGATAGGGCGCTTTAAGGTGGAATGTTGCCTGAGGGGGTTGCCATTGAATGGCCGACCGGTCACACCGGAGGCGGTGGTTAAGGATTATCAGGCAATCAAGGCGACACTGGAGCTGGCCCGCTTTAAATCGGAGTGTTGCCTGAGAGGCCTGCGACTGAATGGCAAGCGGATCTCACCGGATGTGGTGCTTAAGGGTTATCAGGATGCCAGTGCAATATTGGAACAGGCGCGCTTCAAAGAGGCATGTTGCCTGAAGGGTCTGCTGTTGGAAGGCCAGCAGGTCAAACCTGAGGCGGTCGTTAAGGGTTATCAGGCAGCCAGGGCAGTATTGGATTTGACGCGCTTCAAAGAGCGATGTTGCTTGAACTGCGTGCCGTTAATGGGGCAGCAGGTCACACCCGATGAGGTGGTTAAGGGTTATGAGGAGGCCAAAGCAACACTGGAGCTGCCGCGCTTCAAACAGGAATGTTGTCTGAGAGGGCTGTCGTTGAATGGCCAGCCGGTTACACCGGATACGGTGATTAAGGATTTCCCGGACAATTCGAAAGGCAGGCTGGGGATGACGCGCTTCAAACAGGAATGTTGCCTCAGGGGAGTGGCGTTGAATGGTCGGCTGGTCGAAGCGGATGCAGTGGTTAAGGATTATGAAGGCGGTGGCTGGTTAATGGAAAGGGCTTATTTTTATGTACAGCTGGCATTAACGGCAAGAGAATTGAACGGTGCCTGTCTGGATAACCGGCAAGTGTTAGAAGTATTTAATGAAGTACCCGGCGATCATGCTGTAAAGCAAGCCGGGTATCTGATTCAAAAGTTGAAACAACCCAGGCATTATGATGAAAACAATGCAGCTCAGGAGATACTTCAAGAGGCCTGGCAAATCTTAAACAACGCATCCCATAAAGACGACGAGCAACAACGACTGCAATGTCAATTGCAATTCATGGCTATGCACTATGGGCTGTCCATTGATCATCAGAGAGTGTCAGCAGAGCAGGTATTGCAATCCATCAAAGGACTGAGAAACTCGTTTCAGAGTTCACGTATCCATTTCTTCTTCCTGGCGCATTGCTGTATCACAAGACAGTCGGTTAATGGACGACACGTTCATAAGAATCAGGTTCTGGAGTGTCTTCAACGTTTTTCTGAAGGAAGCAAGATGCGCCATGCTCTGGGCTTCTGGTTTGAACAATGCAGCTGTGAAGCCAATATAATGGATAATATGCTGTTTAAACGAGAAAATACCGTTGTCCGTGGGAGTGATAGTCATCAAGAATGCTCAGCCTGTGACAGTCAAGCTGAGGCTTCTGTTGCGGTCAGTAGAGAGCACCCCGGATCACCTGAACAGTTTACTGACAACGCCTGGTTTGGCTGTTTTTCCACAGATGTAAACGGGTGTTCAGCCAATCTTGACAAAGGAGGCCCACTTTCTTGTCAGGTTACTTATTTAAATTCAATAACGCTGAAAACACTGGAGATTATTCAGGAAATTAATAATTCTTATACCGACCCTCCCATTCTGGTTACCGGTTCATACGCACGCTTTTTACAGAACCTCCACTCATCATTTGATGAGATTGACATTATCTGCACGAAAGAAGCATCTGTCAGAACCCTTTTTGACAAGCTGCAGGCACTGAATACCGACAGTGAGTCAGACATCCCTCAAAGTGTCATCATCTGGCCTGTCCCGGAATGTCAGGCGATGAAATTGCCAAAGGCCTACAGTATTGATCTTAAAGACGGTGATCTGGGGGTAAAGGCAATGGGTTTTCAGGTTTATGTTGACGCCAGAGTAACCGATGGAAAGGCATCACGATTGCCCGTTCTCGTTCCTGGCGTTGAGAGGCCGGTATGGTGTTTGTTGTTTGCAGAAGAAACCAGATTGCTGAACGATACGCTGCAATATCTCACGGATAACCTTGATCAGCTGACAGAGCAATTGCACAAAGGCGCAGCATTCGACCTGCCTCAAACCATTCTGTTTCACAACCCCCAAAACACCGGGGAGCGTATTTATGGTTTGCTGATAGGCTGTCTGCTTATCCTGAATAAAGCCAAACAGTTTATTGCCCTGCACTCTGAAGGAAAACCTGGCTGCCGACCTAACCGGCTTCAGGAAGAATATCAACGCCTTGATGCGCTGACTGAGAGTCTTCAAATGAAATTGACTCACCATGTTTGCCGTCATGATTTTGAGCACAGAGTTAACGACTGGTTATCAAAAACCCGGCCTTTGAATGAGTGTGAGGTTAAGAGTAGGGAGGCTGTCGAGGAACTGCTTGCGCTGATGAAGCCTGCGTAAGAGCGGGTAGATTCCACTCATTGAGCATTTGTTCACACTTGGTGCAAGCCATAAAAAAAGCACCGTGTGGTGCTTTTTTTATGGTTGATGATTACTCATCAAGGAAGCTGCGGAGGTGATCTGAGCGCGTTGGATGACGCAGTTTTCTCAGGGCCTTCGCTTCAATCTGACGAATACGCTCACGGGTAACGTCGAACTGCTTGCCCACTTCTTCCAGCGTGTGGTCGGTGTTCATATCGATACCGAAGCGCATTCTCAGTACCTTGGCTTCACGAGCGGTGAGGCCAGCCAGAACCATGCGGGTAGATTCCTTCAGGCCTTCACCGGTTGCCCGGTCGATAGGCGACTGCATGGTAGCATCTTCAATAAAGTCACCCAGGTGCGAATCTTCATCATCACCAATGGGTGTCTCCATGGAGATAGGCTCTTTGGAGATCTTCAGTACCTTACGAATCTTGTCTTCTGGCATATCCATGCGCACAGCCAGTTCGTCCGGTGTGGGTTCCCGGCCCATCTCCTGCAACATCTGTCGTGAGATCCGGTTCAGCTTGTTGATGGTTTCAATCATGTGAACCGGAATACGGATGGTGCGAGCCTGATCTGCGATCGATCGGGTAATCGCCTGACGAATCCACCAGGTGGCATAGGTCGAAAACTTGTAACCACGGCGATATTCGAACTTGTCCACCGCCTTCATCAGACCGATGTTGCCTTCCTGAATCAGGTCAAGGAACTGCAGGCCTCGGTTGGTGTATTTCTTGGCAATAGAAATAACCAGACGAAGGTTGGCCTCAACCATCTCTTTTTTGGCGCGGCGGGCACGGGCTTCGCCAAGAGACATTTTACGGTTGATGTCTTTTATCTGGACCAGGGAAAGATCAAACTCTTTCTCGATATTGGCCAGCTTTTTCTGGGCGCGAACAATCTCTTCGCGATAGTTCTGCAAAGCATCTATGTAACCGCCGCTGCCAGCGGCCAGATCATCGATCCAGCCAAGGTTGGTTTCATTGCCCGGAAATGCCTTAAGGAAGATCTTGCGGGGCATTTTGGATTTGCGAACACACAGCTGCATGACCGCGCGCTCATTATCACGGATGCGCTCCACGGCATTGCGGATTCGGAACACCAGCATGTCGAAGATGCGTGGAACCAGCTTCAGCGGCATAAAAGCCTCGGCCAGTTCTTCAAGTGCCACCTGGCTGTTATCACGGCCATGAGTGGCAATAGCCTTGGTGGCTTTTTCCAGGGCATCTCTCAGAAGGGTGAAGCGCTCTCTGGCCTCTTCCGGGTCGAGTCCGCTATCGCCCTCTTCTTCGCTGTCTTCATCATCACCATCGTCGTCATCGTCATCAAGTGAATCGTCGATTTCGATATCGTTATCATCGGTATTGGTGATCTCAGTATCATCGTCGGGATCTATATAGCCACTGATAACGTCAGTGAGGCGGCCTTCTTCTTCGGTAAGGCGGTCATACTCGTCGAGGACAATCTGGGCAGAACCGGGGAATTGAGCCAGTGCCGACATGACTTCACGCCAGCCTTCCTCGATGCGCTTGGCAATCTGGATTTCGCCCTCACGGGTTAACAGCTCTACGGTACCCATTTCCCGCATGTACATGCGGACAGGATCAGTGGTTCTTCCTGCTTCCTGTTCGACGGCGGCAAGCGCTGCGGCTGCTTCTTCGGCGGCAGCTTCATCGGTGTCGGCTTCAGCCATGAGCAGGGTATCGGCGTCGGGAGCGGTCTCGTAGACGCTGATACCCATGTCATTGATCATGCGGATAATATCTTCCACCTGATCAGGATCGGAAATATCTTCCGGAAGATGGTCATTAACCTCCGCGTAAGTCAGGTACCCCTGTTCCTTACCACGGGCGATAAGCTCTTTTAATCTGGATTGTTGTTGCGAATTTGCTGACATATCAACCCTTTAACAGCGGATATTGACGAACCGGACAAAAAAACGTAAGCAGGCAATTATAGCTCATAAACTGGGTATAGTACCACAGGGCAGCGGCCCGACTTGGTTGGACGAGGTACCGGAATGCATTCCATGACGCGGGTTACCTTTCCTTGGTGTTTTCAGACCGGGTTTGAATTAGAAATGTGGCCAATAATGCAGTTCCACGGGACACAGTGAAATTCAAGTATACCTAATATTTTTTGTTGTGCAGTTATTTTTTTATGCATGGATTCGAGGAATCGGTGGCATTTGTCTGACACTACCAAAAAAAAGATTAACTTTCCCCATTTTTTTCGTGGTGGTTGCCGGGTGTTTTGTCGGTTGCCTGCTGCTGGGTCATCTGCTCTCTGAACGCTTCCTGATGTTGACGGAACTGCTGGCGAAGTTCTTCGTTAATTTGTCCCGGCTTTTTGTTCTGGAAGCTCTGGATAAGTGATTTGTACAGGTTCTTCTGATGGTTTAATCCTGCTTTCCTGCGAATGCTGGCCAGGGTTTCCAGAAACTCATCCCGGTGCGCGGTGGTGCCGTGATCCAGGGCGGCCAGGGCTTGCAGGCGCTGGCCTTTTTCTGTGTCGTACCATTGGGCAATAAGCGTGCTGGCTTTCAGTGACGGCTCTTTTTTCAGGATGGTTAACAGGTCGATCAGTAATTGACTGTCACTGTCGTTTTCCAGTTTCAGGTGGTCAAATGGCTCGGAAACTTCCCGGGCAAACTCCGGATTGCATAATAACTGTCGTATGGCATAACCGCAGGTCACCAGTCTGGCTGAGTTGGTCAGATGGCGGGTTGAAGGCCTGCGTGAAATCTCAGGTGTGTTATTGCTCGGGTGTTCTTCTGGTGCGTACTGTCTTTCTTCGTAGTCTGCATCGTAGAAAGGCGCTGGCTCATAATGACCATGATGAACCTGTGCTTCCTGGCTGATGTTGCGGGTTTCCGGCTCTGGTCGGCTTGTGGATAACTCTCTGGTGCGGGCACTTTCCTGAAAGTGAGCTTCCAGGTAGTGTGTATCCAGTCCTGTCCGGTCTGAGAGCTTTTTCACCAGCAACTGACGAAACAAGCCTTCCGGCAGTTTATCAAGATAAGGTTGAGCCAGTTTGGCCAAACGGGCACGCCCATCCATGGTGGTCAGATCCAGCTCTGACTCCAGTTCCCGGAACAGTAAGTTATCCAGGCTGATGGCCTGGCTCTTGATTCGCTCAATAAAGCTTTCGGAGCCTTCCTTGCGAACCATGCTATCGGGATCTTCGCCCTGTGGCAGAAACAGGAAACGGGCCTGACGACCATCCTGCATGTTGGACAGTGTCGATTCCAGTGCACGCCATGCCGCCCGTCGGCCGGCATCATCGCCATCGAAGCAGAAAATGACTTCAGGCACCACTTTGAACAGTCGCTGCATATGGTCAGGGGTGGTGGCTGTGCCAAGGGTTGCCACCGCGTTGGTGATTCCCTGTTGGGCCAGTGCCACCACATCCATATACCCTTCAACCACCAGGATGCGGCTCAGCTTGCGGTTGGCCTGCCGGGCTTCAAACAGCCCGTAAAGCTCTTTGCCTTTGTGGAAAACCGGGGATTCGGGCGAGTTAAGGTACTTGGGTTTTTCATCGCCCAGAACACGGCCGCCAAACGCAATGTAGCGACCCCGGCTATCCCGGATAGGGAAAATGATGCGCTCCCGGAAACGATCATACACCGTATTGCGGTCTTCATTTTTGACCAGCATGCCGGTGGTGATCAGCTGCTGCTCTTTTTCTGGTGAGGTGGCCAGCTCTTTTTTCAGGTTGTCCCAGCCCGGCGGTGCAAAGCCGATGGCAAAGTGCTGGCAGGTTTGTGGATCAAGCCCCCGGTTTTTCAGGTAGTGGGATGCCCTTGGGGATTGTTCATGCTGTTTCAGCTGGCGGCTATAGAAGTCCACTGCGCGCTCCAGCAGATGGTATAGTTCGCTGTGGTCCGGGCCCCGTTGTCGGTGCGGGTTTTCTTCCCTGGGGACTTCCAGGCCCAGCTGTCCTGCCAGTGTGTCAACCGCTTCAGGAAAGTCCAGGTGGTCGTGGTCCATAACAAAGCCAACGGCATTGCCACTGGCTCCGCAGCCAAAGCAGTAGTAGAACTGCTTGTCAGGGCTCACCGTAAAGGACGGGGTCTTCTCTTTGTGGAAAGGACAGCAGGCAGAGTAGTTGCGACCGGTTTTTTTCAGCTTAACCCGGTGATCGATCACATCGACGATATCAATGCGGGTCAGGAGGTCATCAATAAAATACTGGGGAATCCGTCCGGCCATGGTGGAGTGCTGCGCCTGAAACAGAAAAGAAAATAACTATTGGATAGATACTATCACCCGACAGGGTGAGTGTCAGCTTAACCGGGATTTAACGATTTTGCTGATGGATGACATGTCCGCACGACCCTGCGCCTGTGGTTTAACAATACCCATCACCTTGCCCATGTCGGCCATGCCGGAGGCACCGGTGCTGTTAATGGCGAGGTCGACCAGTTCGATGATTTCAGTTTCTGATAGCGGGGTGGGGAGAAAGTCAGCAAGAACCTCAAGTTCCAGCTTTTCCTGTTCGGCAAGATCCGTGCGCCCGGCAGACTCGAACTGTACAATGGCATCGCGACGCTGCTTTACCATTTTGTCCAGTACTGCCAGGGCACGTTGATCGTCTAGTGACTTTTCATCGACTTCAATTCGCTTCAGTTCGGCCAGAGCCAAACGGATAGTACCCAGTCGTGGTTTGTCGCGATTGCGCATGGCATCCTTCATGGCTTCTGTCAGTTGATCCCTGACAATGCAATCACTCATGACACGTTCCTTTTTACCTGACGTTAAGGTTGGTGGGTTCAAAGCTTAATGGTAGTCAACGCGTAAATCACAGGATTGAAGCAACCGACGTTAGGGTCAGTTGATCAATACAGACGCTCACGACGACGCTGCTCGCGCTGCAGTTTTTTAAGATGACGCTTAACAGCAGCAGCGGCCTTGCGCTTGCGAACGGTAGTTGGCTTTTCGTAGTGCTCACGACGACGAACTTCAGCCAGGATACCAGCTTTTTCACAAGAGCGCTTGAAACGGCGCAGGGCTACGTCAAACGGTTCATTCTCTTTAACTTTAACAGCAGGCATGCAGAGATCACCTTCCTTTTAATAACAAATGTTGACCATGAATCCGCCCCGGTCAGTGCGACTGAAGGCTAAAAAACTCACGGCTGGATTACAGCCAATGCTGCGCGAATGCGATAAATCACCTCTGTGATTACCAGTATCGTGCTTTGAAAAGACGGGACTTTACCCAAAGCAGGACGTTAATACTCACATTAACAAGACAGATTAGTCGCAGTTTTTCAAGGGCGCGAATTTTAAAGCTTATTCAGCAAAAATGCAAAAAACGCCTACTTAAGTAGTTAACCAAATGAAATCATATTTTCTGGCTAAGTGGACAGTCACTCTGCGGCGTTACAACTCCGGTCACATAGCTACGGCTATGCTCCCTGCGTTGTGCCTTGCATAGTAACTGCCCACTTAGCCAGAAATATACGATTCCATTTGGCCAACTACTTAACGTATGATTCTTCCCCTTTATGAAATACCCGGATTCGGGAATTTCACTGACTCTTTTTGCACACATTGTTTCACAGGTTGGTTTAATGATTGTTCTCGGGATAGAAACTTCCTGCGATGAGACCGGCATTGCCCTCTATGACAGCGGGAAAGGTCTGCTGAGCGATGCCCTGTTCAGTCAGATTGATATGCACATCGATTACGGTGGTGTGGTACCTGAACTGGCTTCCAGAGACCATATCCAGAGAGTATTGCCCCTGATTAACCAGGTGCTTGAGCAGGCAGGCATCAGTAAAGATCAGATCGACGCCATCGCCTACACCCGTGGCCCCGGGCTGGTGGGGGCCCTGATGGTGGGAGCCTGTATTGGCAAGGCTCTGGCCTGGGCCTGGGGTATACCATCGGTGGGGGTTCACCATATGGAAGGTCATTTGCTGGCACCCATGCTGGAAGAAACACCCGTAGCGTTTCCATTTGTGGCGCTGCTGGTATCCGGTGGCCACACTCAGCTGGTGCAGGTGGCTGGTATTGGTCGTTACACTCTGCTGGGCGAGTCGGTTGATGATGCCGCCGGCGAAGCTTTTGATAAAGTGGCCGCGATGCTGGGTCTGGATTACCCTGGCGGTCCTGCCATTGCCCGGCTGGCAGAACAGGGGCAGGAAGGGCGTTTTCGTTTCCCACGGCCCATGACCGATCGCCCGGGACTGGATTTCAGCTTCAGTGGCTTGAAAACCTATACCCTTAATACCGTGGCAAAATGCCGTAAAGAAGCGATAGCCAAAGAGCCTGCGGATCAGGATCGTGCGGATATTGCCCGTGCCTTTGAACAGGCGGTGGTGGCAACCCTGACCATCAAATGTCGTCGTGCCCTGCAGCAGACCGGTATGAAGCAGCTGATTATTGCCGGAGGCGTTAGTGCCAATCAGTCACTGCGGGCTGCCCTGGAATCCATGGTGGAAAAAGAAGGTGCGGTACTGCGTTATGCCCGCCCTCAGTTCTGCACGGATAATGGTGCCATGATCGCTTATGCTGGCTGTCAGCGGCTGCTTGCTGGTCAGAGCGATGGGCCTGAAGTAGTGCCTGTGCCCCGCTGGCCTATGGAAGAGCTGGAGCCGGTTGGCTAGGAGGCTGACCGAGAATAGACTGCCCTACTGCGGTGGCAGCAAATTGGTCTAAAAAGTCGGAAATTTTTAGCAAATAGAACCACTATTCACTAAAAATTTCCGACTTTTTATCCTCAATTTTCTGCCATCCTCGCTACGGGCGCTATTCTCGGTCAGCCTCCTAGAAGCCTTTTAAAGAAGGGAACCACAAAGGCACGGAGGCACAAAGTTTTTGTTCTGATGTTACCTGTCGAGCAGGTCGCGCCCATCTTTACCTTTGTGGTTTGATGTTGATTTTCTTTTTTAGCGACAGCCTCTTTAGATTTCGTTTTCTGCGCCACTGTTTTCATGATTAAAAGAGCGTGAGTGTGACTCCTATGGATAAAGTACGAATAGAAGCCATTGAAACCCGGGCGGTCATCGGTGTTTATGAGTTTGAGCATGAAGCACCGCAGCCATTGGTGCTGGACCTGGAACTGACGACTGATTTTACCCGCGCGTTCACCAGTGACGACCTGCAGGATGCGCTGGATTACGACGCTATTACCCGACAGGTCAGGGCATTTTGTGAGGCCTCCCGGTATCAGCTCATTGAGGCACTGGCTGGCGGTATCATCACTCAGGTGCTGGAGCATTTTTCGGTGGATAAAGTGGCTGTCACCATTCGCAAGCCGAAGGCTTTGACCAATGCGCTTGCTACTGTCTGGTGTGAGCGAACCCGTACACAGATGATGGGACAGGAATAGCTGGCAGTGACTGTCTATGTGCTGGGTATTGGCTCCAATATTAACGCTGAGTATCAGTGTTGTCAGATGATCGCTGCGCTGGAGCAGCGATTTGGTAAGGTCACGGTCAGTGAGCTGGTGACCACGAAAGCGGTTGGTCTTGAGGCTCCCGATTATATTAACGGGGTGGTTTGCGTTGAGTCAGACATGAGTGCTGAGACATTGCAGCAATGGTGCAAGAGGCTTGAAGAGCAACTGGGCAGGGATCGCGAACAGCACCTTTGTGCTGCGGATATTGACCTTTTGCTGGCGTTGGACAGTTCTGGTGCCCTTGCCGTGGAAAAGTTGATCAATCAGGTTAAAGAACCCTGGTTTCGGCCCCTGGTAACGGAGCTGTTAAACAGGAATATGATGTCATCTGGTTAACGACTTAATTACCATAAAAAAAGGCCGTCTTGAAAAGACGGCCAGAATATTCAGGGGTTAGCCTGAAAAAACATGGCAAATAGCCTGTGCTTATGTACTAACTTGTAGAGTGCTCATCTCCTCATCTGTGGTCAGACTATGTAATTTACCGAAATCTACCATGCGCTGCTCAGGTGTAGGTGGTAGAGCTTTAGGAAAAATGGATGGCCCAACCAAGGACTCTTGGTCACTATATACGGAAGAAGCATCATCGTCGTCGTTATTTTGCTCAGAAGCATTGTCAACCTGCGGTTCACTACCAATGCCGTGGTGGCGGCCATCACGCTCAGCTATTGTGGTTGCAACGAACTCACTGTCGGCGCGAAATTTTTCTACCTCTGTCGAGTCATCGCAAATCTCCTTCAGCAACAAACCTTGGCGCTCGGGATTAACTGGCTTTACAGGCTCCTCTGTTTCCTCCACTGTTGACTTTGTTCGCTGCAATTCAGAGAACCACCGGTCACAGATCCGCGTTGATTCGCTGATCTTCCGTTCTCGTTCCATATGCTTGAAAAATTCTCTGGCCATGACAGTACAGCTTTTGCCATCGTCAGCCTCTGACTCTGAACTGTTTGCAGAGAATTCGAAGTGATCATCATCGACAGTAGGAACTCTTGGTTTGCTGCTTGTTGCGTCCTGTAGCTCATTGTGAGCATGCACATTTTCCTCGGTCAGAGCGAAGAGTTTTTCTCCAATCGCGGCTGCCAGGCTGGCAGCTTGTTCCGGTGTTGGTTCAAAAGAAGCTTTGGGTTTAATGACAACAGGAACTTCGGGTTCAACAACAGGAGCTTCCGGTTGGCTGGCCAGTGCGCTGTTTTTGACAATGGTTTGGGACTTATCGTAGCCCTCATGCCTGCCATCAACGTCACTGTACTTAACCACCCAGTGGTTGCTGAGTCGGCCAGGTGCCTCTTCCCATTTGACCTTGCCATCACTGTCTTTCAGGACTTTGCCATTTTCATCTCTCTGGGCAACATAGCCTTGATATGGAGCCTGGCGCATCTTGCTCCACTTCATGCCTTCCTGATTCTGGTAATCCGGGGCAGACACTCTTCCGTTGTAAGCCAGGGTCAGCTTCCTGTCAGGCGTGGGGATGATCACATCGTTCACCTGGGCGTACATGGTTTTGTCGACACCAGTGACATTGCCGCCGGCATCTCTGGTGAAGATATCCAGGGCGTTACCCTTGGCATCTTTGTAAACCCAGTTTTTCAAACGCCCAATGTCCAGCCTGTCGCGTTTGTCTGATACCCTTTTATCGAAATCAGGATCTTGAGGGTCACGAACAAGTGCACCGTTTTTCCAGTCATCAATGTCTTGTGTACGGTGTTCCTGAAGGTTCGGGCACATCTGGCTCAGGTATTCAAGCTCTTGTTGGATCGAGGTCTTCTCGCACTCTTTGGCATAGATTGCCAGGTGGCGCTTGTTGATATCGATATCCTTTTGCCGATTGCTGATGAGCTCATTTAATGACTTAACCGAAGACTGGTGTCCGCCTGCTTCTGCCTTCTTCAGATCTTTGCGCATTTCTCCAAGCGAGGATTCTAACTGTTTAACCCATGCCTGCACTTCCGCTTTATAGGCTTCAGGATTCGACTCTTTTTTGATGAGCTTTTTGGTATCCCCGTTGTTCGGGTAGGCCGCATCAAAATCAGCCGTCATTGTTGCCACGTCTTTTTCAAGCGTTTGTACTGCTGCGTGAAGCTTGGCGTGATATTGTTCTCTGACCAGCTTGAATGCTGCGATCACGTTCTCGTCAGTGCATTTAAATACAGGACGTTTGGGAGGCTCGCCAGGGTGAACAGGCGCTTTTTGATCAAGCGCTTTACCTTTCTTCACCGCTTTCTGTTTGGCTTTCTGGTATTTGGCATCGTCCTTGATGAAGGCTGCCAATAACTGTTCGTAAGCTGCCAATTCTTTGTTGTAATTGTACACAGCGGTGGCCAGCGCAGGGTCGTTACCCAGTCTCATGGCTACTGATGCATGGTCAGCATCCAGTAAATGATCTACCACCTTACCGCCCGGGGTCTTCTCTTTAACCGTCACGGTTGCCCGACTATTTTCATTAGCCACCGTCAGGGTCCGGGTCGGGGTATAGTAGTACTTTTCACCAGTTTTTGGATCTTCGTGGAGTACTTTTTCTTTGTGCAGCTTCAGCTTCTCAGCCGCCAGTTGCTTATTGAACAAGTGGTTGGCTTCAGCGCGAGCTTTTTGACTGTCTACCTTGTCTTGAACTTCCTTGTCGGTAACACCGTAGTGCTCGGCCAGCCTTGCGCAATTCAATTCCTCGTGAAATTTGTTGTGCCGTTGGTTGGCCTCTGTCATACAGAGCTTGTCAAATGCCTGATTTCTTTCCTGCTTGAGAGCATCCTCAGCCTGCTGTGCAGCGGTTTTCTGCTCCAGCTTTCTGGCATTATACTTGGCCGGATGGAATACATAGAGTAACCCTTCGTAAGCAGGGGTAATCACGTAATCTTGCAGAGGTTTGGTAACAAATTTAACAGCGTTAAAGAGGAGCTTTAAGGGGGCAACAAGGTATGAGCCCACGACTTTCAACTTCTCAATTACACGCTCACCCAGGCTGGGCTTGTGAATGACAGTAATTGGCTGATCTTTAATCTCAGACGTTTTCTCAGATTTTATCTCAGCGGTTTTTTCAGCAGTTTTCGCTGGCTTATCAACAGTTTTTTCAGCGGTTTTCGCTGGATTTTCAGCAGTTTTTACGGCAGTTTTCGCTGGACTTTCAGCGACTTTGCCATCTGTGGTTTTTTCTACCGGGGTCGACTTGGCAGGTTTCACCGGAGCAAGCTCTGTCTGGACAGATTTCTGCGCAGACCCTGCCGGTGTGCCACCTATGGCAGCGATGCCTTGTTTAATTCTGTCAGACAGCAGTAAAAGTCGTGGCTGCCGCTGTGACGTTTGGGTTTGCTTGTCTACCCGGGTTGTTGTGGATGTTGCCACAGGCTGGGCATTAATAACCGGAGACGGTTTGACGCCCGGTGGAGGCGGCGGTACCGGTGGGATGTGAGCCGTAGTTACCTGTGATGTTACTGGACCTGTGTTTGCCATGGTTTATGTCCTTATTCAGTTTGTATGATTAATTACATCAATAAAGTATTGACTGAACATTTGGACACTTTATTTGGAGTTTTGTTCCAGTTTAATACTAATTAATGAAGTGTCAGTAACCAGAATGTGCTTTGGAATGCGTTAAGAGATTGAAATTATTATCAATAGCTCATAACGCTGTATCATAGATTGTTGGGGCTTTAATCGCTGATTTTATTCGTTAAGAAGTATTTTTGATTGCATTTGCTGAAGCCGCTTCTGTCTTAATGCTTCGCCGAGGGCTTTTCCTGTGATGTTTTCAGTCATCAACTCTCTGGCTTTAATGGATAAACAGCCAGTCAATAGTTCAATGATCTGGCTTTTTTTCAATTTAACCATTGCGAAGCTGTAGGAAAGAATCGTCATCAGGCTGATAAAGCGTTCAGGGCGGCGCAGGGCATCGGTGGCTTCAAACAGGGACATCAGGGACTCTGCATCGTTGCGGTGAATAACCGACGTAACGCTCTGGGCGTGCTCTGTGACCAGAAGGGCCATATCGGCATATTCTGAAGGTAATCGCAATCTGGATGAAACACCCTGAACCGTCAGTATGCCATTGGTTTTTTCCGCTTCGGCCTGAGGCAGTAGAGGCGAGAACAGGCAGCCAAACCGGATCAGTGCAGTGTTGTTGTCCCGGGCAGCCATGTTGAGGTGCAATAAGGTCTGGTTATGGATCAGGGATCGGAACTCGGGCAATACGGCCTGAAGAGCACCGCAGCACTCCAGCGTTTGAAAGTAGACCGAAGGGCTGGGTTCCATCAAGGCTCTGGACGTTTCTTGCCATACTCTTTCGGACACCAGGTGGGATGCTTCGCCGTTATTCACCATGTTGCTCATTAATTCCAGCGTCTCTTCTGCCACCTGAAAGCCAAGAGGGGCAAGTCTTGCGGCGAACCGGGCAACCCTGAGGATTCTAAGAGGATCTTCCTGAAAAGCAGGCGATATGTGGCGAAGTCGGCGGTTTTTCAGGTCTTCCTGACCTCCGTAGGGGTCAATAATGTTCCCGTGCTGGTCTTCTGCCATGGCATTAATGGTCAAATCCCGTCTCAGTAAGTCTTCCTCCAGGGATATATCAACGGAAGTGTGAAAGCTGAAACCCGCATAACCATGCCCGGTTTTGCGTTCCGTTCGGGCCAGTGCGTATTCCTCTTTGGTTTGCGGGTGAAGGAAAACCGGGAAATCCCGGCCAACCGGCTGATAGCCCAGATCCTTCATCTGCCCGGGCGTTGCACCAACGACAACCCAGTCATTGTCCTTGACAGGCAAACCCAGTAATTGATCTCTGACCGCACCACCTACCCGATAAACTTGCATAAACTAGCACTATTCCAGATATAAAAGTAAGAATTGTTTATAGCAAAATGGTGTATTTTTTTCTCTTTTTAAAATTTTATTTGGGGGGAAGGTTATGAGTGGTCATCAATGGGTTAATGAAGCCATCAGCAAAATTGAGGCGGATTTCCAGCGCAGTGCAGATACACATCTGATACGGCTTGAGTTACCGGAAATCAACGGTGTCGAGGTGTATCTGAAAGATGAAAGCACGCACCCGACGGGCAGCCTCAAGCACCGTCTGGCCCGATCTTTATTTCTTTATGCCATCTGTAATGGCTGGGTTGATGAGAATACCACCATTATTGAGTCCTCTTCAGGAAGTACAGCCGTTTCTGAAGCCTACTTTGCCCGGCTGCTGGGCTTGCCATTTATCGCCGTAATGCCCAGATCGACCTCCATGCAGAAGATACAACAGATCAGGTTTTACGGTGGTCAGTGTCACCTGGTCAATTGCTCCAGTGAGATTTATGCCGAATCCCAGCGGTTGGCAAGGGAGCTGAATGGACACTATATGGACCAGTTTACTTATGCCGAGAGGGCAACAGACTGGCGGGGTAACAACAATATTGCCGATTCCATTTTTCGACAGATGCGGGCTGAGAAATACCCGGTGCCCAGCTGGATTGTCATGAGCCCGGGAACCGGAGGAACATCGGCCACCATTGGACGCTACATTCGATACCAAAAGCTGAATACCCGGTTATGTGTTGTGGACCCCGATCACTCTGTTTTCATGGACTACTACGCCAGTGGCGACTCAAGCCTGACGATTGACCAGGGCTCTCGTATAGAGGGTATTGGGCGGCCGAGAGTCGAACCATCATTTATTCCTGGTGTGATTGATGACATGCGTCGAGTGCCTGATGTGGCCGCTATTGCAACCATTCACTGGCTGGAAAGGATACTGGGTCGCAAGGCTGGCCCGAGTACCGGGACTAATTTATACGGTGCCTTGCAAATTGCTGCACAGATGAAATCCGATGGTCAGGAAGGATCCATCGTTACCCTGTTGTGTGATCCGGGTGATCGTTATCTGGATACCTGTTATAACCCTGACTGGGTTGCTGCCCAGGTTGGGGATATACAGCCATGGATAGACAATTTATGTCGTTTTTATGGCAAATAATACCAACCTTCCCAGACTGCCTCCAAAATAAAACGGCCGCAGATGCGACCGTTGAGAGTTAAACGTCAGAAGATTAAACGTCGGTACCTGGCTGCCCGAGAGGTCCGTATTTCTCCTCCAATCCCCTGGCTTGAGCACTTAAGGCTTCACGAGCACCTTCAATTGCACCTCGTTTGGCCATTAAAAATACCTCCTGGCCCAGGGCATCCTGAAGTGAGGGCGGCAGTCCGGATTGTTGGCCCGTTTGTTGAGTTCTGGATTGCTCACTAGTCCTGACCTCATTCGTTTGTTGGCTGGCCAGTTCCCCAGTTAACCGTTGCTGTGTTTCCGGTTTTGTAGAAGGTTGAAGGTACGCTTCGCATCTAGCGGCTTCCTCGCGATGGAACTCAAGATCCCGGCGGGCATCGGCTTCCAGCCGAGTCCTTGTAGGTCCCTGCTGGCCATAATGAGAAATACCTTCATTCACTAAGCTACTCATGTGTTGAATGTCGCTGTCGACTCTCTGCTCAAGAACTGTACGTTGTGGTGTTGGAGCAGACTCTTTGCTGTCAGGAGGAACGGAGCGGCTATCAAATTGAGCATGTTGAGTTGACCCGGTAACCGAGGTCTGATGATGCGACTCATGACCTGAAGTCTGCACATTCCCGGGAGTTGCAGGGGTGTGTGTGGGAGCCGGGGTATATGGCGGCATTGCCGAACGGTGTGGGTCTTGTTGATGGCCTGTATGGGGTGATTGACTGCTCACTGGCTGATGGGCAGCGGGTGCAGGCGCGGGCGCAGGCGGTGCTGCAGATTGTTTTGCTCCCTGGTCAGGGGCTTTTTCCGGCGCTTTCTGCTCAGCACTCTTTTCCGAGTCAGCCGTCTTTTCCTTTTCAGCAGTTTTTCCTTTTTCAACATCTTGCTCTGATGTTTTTGATTCAGGTGCCCCCCCTGCATTCCTCGTATTGTTTAAGAAATTCCCCAAATTCAAGCGTTCAAGAAGGGTTTTACCGCCAGCTGATTTTTGTTTACCTTCGGCAGCTTTCTTTTCACCTTCAGCAGCTTTCTGCTCGCCGTTAGTCTTAGTCTCTTCCGGAGTTGCAGGGGCTGTTTCTGCGGCAGTTGGCGCTCCCGCTGGAGGTTGAGGTGTCATGTAACTGGTAGCAGGGTGCTGTGCAACGGAGCCGAAGGGGGGCTGGCCACCCTGTTGCTGATAGGACTGGGCTGGAGCGCCTGTTCCGGAACCTTGTAATTGAGGTGCGGGATCATGTGTGTCGACATTATGCCCAACATAGTGGCCAGTCGGCCCGGATGACTGTCCGGTCTGAAGCCCACCCGCTGCCGGTGGAGTGTAGATTGGTTGTGTGACCGATGCTGATAATGGGGTCGCCATTATTTAATCCTTGTTAAATTGATGGAGAAGTAGGGGGTTAAAAATTTTGCGGATCTCATTTTGCCGATATGGCGACAACATTCGACAAGTGGAAGTGTTATTGGTTCTATATCAATTAGTAATTATTTTTTTATAAAGATATACACTTTTTGGTGAACTATCGTAGGGTTTTATCAGTCTACAAAATGAGAATACATCCATGATTGATTCCGGGTGACCATTTAAGGAGTGTGGTCTCTGCTGCGAGTGCAGTTAACCTGGTATCGACGTGCAGAACTGGTGAGTATTATTCAAGTACTCAGGAAGAGCGATAGATATTCTAAATAACCAGTCAGGATCATTGGCTGCAGTCTGGTTGTTCATCCTGCACGCCCCAAATTGGAGAAAGGCAATATGGAGAAGGGTATGTTCCAGGCGAAAGATGCATTCAACGAAGGTATTGTCCGGCAAAAACCAGCTGAACTCTGGTCGATGATCTCTCCTCATTACTGCGTGGATGAGGCTTCCTGGTTACAGGAACTGGTTCAGATTCTGGATGAACAGTCCGGTGATTACCCTGAGACAGCCAGTCAGGCCACCAGAATGATTGAGCAGGTCAGGGGCAGTGACAATGGCATTCATATGATTGATGCATTGTTATTGCAGTACAGCCTGGATACCCGGGAAGGTATTTTGCTGATGTGCCTGGCCGAAGCCCTGATGCGTATTCCCGATGATCGCACTGCCGATGCCCTGATCCGCGACAAGCTCAGTGTGGCTGAC
The DNA here is from genome assembly GCF_049310165.1 of Endozoicomonas sp. ALE010. Taxonomy (NCBI): domain Bacteria; kingdom Pseudomonadati; phylum Pseudomonadota; class Gammaproteobacteria; order Oceanospirillales; family Endozoicomonadaceae; genus Endozoicomonas; species Endozoicomonas sp. ALE010. The sequence continues at coordinate 25,573 of NZ_JBLYNV010000036.1, forward strand.
TGGAAAAAACACCTGAGCCAAAGTGACTCTCTGCTGGTCAATGCCTCCACCTGGGGATTGCTGCTGACCGGCAAGGTGGTCAACCTTGACGCCGGGGAGGATGGCTCTGCCGGAGGGGTTATTGGCAAACTGGTGAACCGGATGGGGGAGCCGGTTATTCGCCAGGCGGTTAACCAGGCCATGAAGATTATGGGGCGTCATTTTGTCCTGGGGCGGAATATTTCAGAAGCGTTAAAGAATGGCCTGAAACAACGGGAAAAGGGGTACACCTACTCTTTTGATATGTTGGGGGAGTCTGCCCTGACCATGGAGGATGCCCGGCGTTATCACGATGAATACCTGGCGGCGATCAGAGCGGTTGCTACGGAACCTGATCACGAAAACTCCCCCCGTGCCGGCATTTCCATCAAGCTTTCTGCGCTTCATCCACGCTATGACGTGGCCCATAAAGCGCGGGTTTTCCGGGAGCTGGTACCGGCGCTGGTGGATCTGGTGCGAGAAGCCAGGGCGGGCAATGTAGCTATCAATATGGACGCTGAGGAACAGGATCGTCATGAGCTGTTTCTGGAAGTGTTTGAGCGGGTTTACCGACACCCGGATTGCCGTGGCTGGGGTGGGCTCGGTCTGGTGATCCAGGCGTACGGCAAACGGGCACTGCCATCGTTGTGCTGGCTTTCTGCCCTGGCCCATGAGCACGGAGACCGCATCCCGGTTCGGCTGGTAAAGGGAGCTTACTGGGACAGTGAAGTAAAGCTTTGCCAGCAACAGGGGCTGAGCGGTTATCCGGTCTATACCCGCAAGGAAGCGACAGATGTTGCTTACCTGGTGTGTGCCAGGTATCTGTTATCCGAGCCTGTCAGGGCGGCGCTCTATCCTCAGTTTGCCAGTCATAATGCTCACACTGTTGCCAGTATTCTTACCATGGCAGAACGTGAAGGTGCCGCTGATTTTGAGTTCCAGCGCCTCCACGGTATGGGGGATGCGCTCTATAATTTCATCCTGACTGACCATCGTCGTTCGGTGCGTATTTATGCGCCTGTTGGCAGTCATAAGGATCTGCTGCCCTATCTGGTTCGTCGTTTACTTGAGAATGGTGCCAATTCCTCCTTTGTTCACCGCCTGGTGGATGCGAAAACCCCGGTTGCTGAGCTGGTTCAGCATCCGGTGGAGACGTTGACAGGCCGGGTTTGTTTGCAGAACGACCAGATCCCGTTGCCACCGTCTATTTACGGCCAGTCACGGAAAAACTCACTGGGTGTGAATGTGGATATTGACAGTCAGTGGCAGCCATTTCAGCAAAAAGTACTGAGCTTTATGGGGCATAAATGGACTCAGGGGCCGTGGATTGATGGTCAGCTTGTACCGTCAACAGAGACCTCTGAAATAACCTGCCCCCATGACCGCTCTCAGATTGCAGGCCATTTGGGATGGAGTGATGAAACCCGGACCGATACGGCCATTGGCATTGCTGAAGCGGCCTTTGAACGCTGGAATTCCACACCCGCAGAACAGCGGGCAGAATGTCTGGAGAAACTGGCAGACTTACTGGAAGAAAACCGTGAGGAGCTGGTGGCCCTGTGCCATCAGGAAGCTGGCAAAACCGTGCACGATGCCATTGATGAAGTGCGGGAGGCGGTGGATTTTTGCCGCTATTACGCAGGTCAGGCACGGGAGCGGTTTTCATCGTCCATCATGATGCCGGGGCCAACGGGGGAGTCTAACGAGCTGCGGCTTTGTGGGCGAGGGGTTTTTCTCTGTATCAGCCCCTGGAACTTTCCCCTGGCTATTTTCCTCGGGCAGATTACCGCAGCGCTTGCCTCCGGGAATACGGTGATTGCCAAACCTGCTGAACAAACCGGCCTGATTGCGGGCAGGGCCGTTGAGCTGATGCTGGCAGCGGGTATTCCCGGGGATGTGATTCAATTATTGCCCGGCGAGGGTACCACGGTGGGTCGTCAACTGGTGGCTGATGCCCGGATTGCCGGTGTCGCTTTCACCGGCTCCACGGAAACCGCCCGGTTGATTAATCAGACGCTGGCGAATCGCCCTGGCGCAATGATACCGCTGATTGCTGAAACAGGTGGTCAGAATGCCATGATCGTCGATTCCACCGCACTGCCTGAGCAGGTGGTAAATGATGTTCTTTTGTCCGCCTTTGGCAGTGCCGGGCAGCGCTGTTCAGCGCTCAGGGTACTTTATGTGCAGAAAGATATTGCTGACCGGGTGATCGCTCTGTTGCAGGGGGCAATGAAGGAGCTGTCTATCGGTAATCCGAGTTTTCATTCTACCGATATTGGCCCGGTGATTGATGAAAAGGCTCGCCTGTCACTACAGGCACATATCGAACGCATGAAACAAGAAGCCAAACTGCTGTTTGAATGCCAACTGCCAGCGGATTGCGCTAACGGCAGTTTTGTTGCGCCGGTTGCCTTTGAAATTGACCATATTGGCCAACTGGAGAAGGAGCACTTCGGCCCTGTTCTCCATGTGATTCGTTACGACGCGAAAGCGTTACCTGAGGTGATTAAGCAGATCAACAGTACCGGGTATGGCCTTACCCTGGGAATTCACAGTAGAAACGAAGTGACGGCGACGTTTATTGAGCAGCGGGTCAAGGTAGGTAATATCTATATCAACAGGAACCAGACTGGCGCTGTTGTCGGTGTTCAGCCATTTGGTGGCCAGGGGCTGTCAGGTACCGGTCCAAAAGCGGGTGGGCCAAACTACCTGCAGCGGTTTGCAACCGAACAGACGTTGTCGATCAATACCACGGCTGTTGGCGGAAACGCTACGCTGCTGTCTTTGGGAAGTGAGTCTGTTTAAGCACTTATTCACAGGCTCTGAGGGAGTTGCGAAAGGCTTTTATGCCTCCCTCAAGGGCCGTGAAGCAGCGAGAATCCAGCAGTGCCTGGTTAATCCTGCGTTACCCGGTTCACCTCTTCAAGGCTGGTAACCCCTTGCAGTGCCTTTAATAGCCCCGATTGGCGAAGGTTGTTAAAGCCTTCTTTCTGGGCCTGTTCCGAGATTTCCAGAGAGTTGCCTTCGGCCATAATGATCTGCTGCATGCCGGGGGTGATCGACACCACCTCATAAATACCCACACGACCTTTATAGCCACCCTTACAGTTGTCACAGCCTTTAGGGCCAAAAATCTCGGCGGAGTCCGCCTGCTCTTCGGTAAAGCCCTCTTCCAGCAGTGTTTCTTTCGGGATTTCAACCTTTACCTTGCACTGGCTGCACAGTCTTCGTGCCAGACGCTGGGCAATAATCAGGCTGACCGAGGTTGCGATGTTAAATGATGGCACCCCCATGTTCTGCAAACGGGTCAGGGTCTCTGCCGCGCTGTTGGTGTGCAGGGTGGACATCACCATATGGCCGGTCTGGGCCGCCTTGATGGCAATATTGGCGGTTTCCAGGTCCCTTATCTCACCCACCATGATGATATCCGGATCCTGACGCAGGAAAGCCCGCAACGCCTGGCTGAAGTCCATACCCTGTTTGGGATTGACGTTAACCTGGTTAATACCTTCCAGGTTAATTTCCACCGGGTCCTCCGCGGTGGAAATGTTTCGCTCATTGGTATTGAGAATATTCAAACCGGTATAGAGCGATACCGTTTTTCCCGAACCGGTGGGTCCGGTAACCAGAATCATGCCCTGTGGCTGGTGCAGGGCGGTCATATACATCTCTTTCTGCTCTTCTTCGTAGCCCAGGGCATCAATCCCCATTTTGGCGCTGGAAGGATCGAGGATACGAAGTACGATTTTCTCACCCCAGAGCGTCGGCAGCGTGTTGACCCGAAAGTCGATGGCCTTGCTTTTCGACAGCTTCATTTTTATCCGGCCATCCTGAGGCTTCCTGCGCTCGGAAATATCCATGGCCGACATGATCTTCAGTCGTGAAGCAATCCTGGACCCGAGGCTGACCGGGGGGCGATTGACTTCATGGAGCACGCCGTCGGTTCTGAAACGAACCCGATAGGTTCTTTCATAGGGCTCAAAGTGCAGATCCGATGCACCGCCTTTGATGGCGGACAGCAGCATTTTATTGACGAACTTCACCACCGGCGTGTCATCCTCGCCGCCGCCGTTAGCTCCCAGGGTATCATCGGACCCATCATCCACTGCGCTGACTTCAAGGTCTTCAAGATCGACCAGCCCATCGTCGCCAAGCTCTGACAAAGCGCCACCGGTATCATCCAGAGTGGCATCAATCATTTTCTCCAGAATTTCGGGCTCCGACAGGACCGTGTGAATGGTCAGGCCGGTATTAAAGCGGATTTCATCGAGACCCTGAAGGTTGGACGGATCAGAAACGGCGGCAAACAGGTGTGAGCCCCGCTTGATCAGCGGCAGCACATTGTGCTTTCGCATCAGTTTTTCTTCGACGACGTCTTTGACCAGATGCTCTTTGTCAAAGGCCTTGAGATCGATCACTGGCAGGCCAAACTCTTCGGCAGTGGCGAGCGTCAGGGCATTACCGTTGACCAGCTTTTTTTCCAGCAGATATCGGGCGAGCGGTTTGTTGGCCTTGGCAGCAGCGGCTTCAGCGTCGTGAATGTCGGCCTCTTCCATCAATTGATCGGCCAGCAGGCGGGCCGCCAGCCCGGTCAGAGGTTTGTTTGCCATAACCTGTTTCTGTCCCTGGAGATTGAATTCATTGTCAGGGCCTGATGATGTTTCGCTGAACTGGCAACGGGGCATCAGCAGGCTCTTTGTAATATATCAGCATAAATGGCGGATGGTTAAGGGTGGTTTTGTGCGGGGGGATTTTATTGGCCCGGGTTTTTGCCGGGAATCGTGGGGATTTTATCGGCTTTGGTATTGGCTGGGTATCGTGGGGCTTTAATGGGGGCACGGTTGATGGGGTTATCAATGACGCCCAAACTCCGTTCGACCTGAGCGGAGTCGAAGGGCGCTCAGGGTGAACGGAGATTGTACACATCAAACTCATTGAAATGGTGTGCTGGAGACCGTGGGCACCAGGTTAGAAGGTATAACCAACCGTGCCGGTAATGGTGCCTTTACGCAGAACGTTGTCGGCATCGCCACCCCAGGTCACTTTGGCCATCATATCGTCGTATTTGGCGGTCAGGCCCATGTTGATCCTTTTCTCGCCTTCTTCAAAGCGACCAGTAAAATGGGAGTTGCCATTAACGTCATGAGTAAAGCGGAAAGTGGACTCAAGGTTCAGTCCCTGCATTGCGACATCGTTCCAATTGGCACCAACCATTACGTTGTAGCCCCAGCTGTTCCGGTCGAGGCGTTCTTCCTCATTGATTCCTGATTCAGCGCCCTTGCCCAGGATGCGGCCATAATATTCATCATTCAGGCCAGCTACCTGTTCAAACGCCGCTTCAGCAACAACGTACATCAGGTCAGTGCCAAGAACGGCCCCGAATGGTTGGATTATCGATAAAGAAGCATCCCACATCGGTGTCCGTTCGATATTCTGATACCATTGGTCAGCTTTGACGGTTTTTCCCGTAGCTTGAGAAATTTTAACATCACCACCAGCAGCAAAGTCTCCGATACCAAGAACACCGCTACCAAGAATGTCATCTGGGTGATCAACCCAGATTGGTGCATTCTCTCTATAGGTGATTTCACCGGCAATTTGTGTGTAGCCCCAGACTTTAGTATTAAAGCTGGCTCCCCAGAGTTTAATGTCTTCTGGGTAAATTACTCGGGCGTCAACACCATTTTGTAGCATATACATCGCTGCCAAACCCCGCTGTAACATCTGTCGAGTGGTATTGGTTGGATCAGCGCTGATACCATCAAGGAGGCTCTCAACTGTTGCGTTAGGAGATACACCTGCTGAAGCGAGACCAGAAATACCTAAGCCGCCGAGTGCAGACGCTTGAGTAACTTTTGTTTCAAAAAATGGAGTGCTTGAGTGGTAATTAGCGTAGTAAATTGCAAATTCAGTGTCTGGTAGTGACTCAGGGGTAAATGTGAACTTCATGCCCCACTGTCCAGAGTCGCTTGCATCGACTACACCACCGACATTAGCAACTTTTCCGTAGTCACCAAATGTATCAATATTTGCGCCATTTTCACCCAGAGCAGCAGCTAACAGAGCGTCGTAACCAGCGTCTCCAATAGTGTTCAGTCCGAATCTCGACAGTTCATAGTAGGCAAAGTCAGAGCCCGGAACAAAGAGATCTGTGCCGGAGTCGTAGGTACCACGTCCTGGCATAATTGAACCTTCCCAGTCATATTGGGCAAAGGCTGACAGTTTCATTTCATCATTGAACTGGAGATCGGCCATCAGCATGCCCTGGGCAATGTTCAGATCACCATCAGAGCCGGGAAGGGAAGAGAGCGCAACATCATAGGCGTTCAGATCTCTCAAACCACCGGCGTAGAAAATGGATTCGCCCCAGTTGTGGGTCTGATCACCCAGTTTAAGACTGAGTTTCTGACCACCTTCAAATGTCCAGTCACCGTATAAATAAGCGCTTTGTAACTTGGCCCCCCGGCCTTGATTATCTTTTACTTCATCGGACCAGCCGTTAAATGTTCCAGCTTCATCGTCAAGGCCTTTTGCAACATCCTTGGCGTTATTGGAATCCCACTTGTTGCTGCCATTCATCAGTACATGGTCGTAAAAAGCCGTAGCACGACCATAGAAACCGTAGTTATCTTTTTTCAGATCCAGCTCAGAAGTCAGCTTGAGAGCCTTGCTAACAAAGCCTTTATCAAAAGAACGATCGCCGTCGTTTTCGTTTTGCTCAGCACTATCTGGCGTTTCATAACCTTCCAGATCATACTTGGCCCCCAAAGTAATGGTAGTATTGAGAGTCCCCTGCACTTCACCATCCATTGCCTCAAACTCAAAAGCCTGGGTAGAAGCAGCGAAAAGCAGTGTACCGGATAAGACAAAACCAGCGGTTGCAGGTGCGAGCTGCAGTCGTTTTTGTGGTGTCAACATGAGATGGTGTGTCCTTGCCGTTTATTATTAGAGTTATTTTTTCCACCAATGGAACATTCTAACGGCGCTGTAGCGCTGGTAACCCGGATTCCTTTACAGCCTTGGAACACCTGATAATAGTCCCCACTATCACCGGCTACCTGACCATATTTTGCACCGCAGTTGGCTATATATACGACGATGTTTAGAAAGTGCTCTTGGTATTATTTTTATTGTTCTTTGTTTCGGCCTGTCTATTTGTACTAAAGAGCATAGTGGTATGCAAGAAATTTATACCCGGTCTGGTCATTTCCTTCTTGATCTTTTTCCCCTTTTTTTTACAGGGTTTTTCTTCCTGTCAGAGCGAGCTGTCTGGTGGTCACTTGTGATGCGACAACGAGTACATGGTTTTCATCAGAATTCACTATCTGTCAGAGATGAATTTTTCGAATTTTCCGGGAAGCTTGAGGTCCTTGATGCTTTTGCGGATTGGGAAATTCAGTTCGGGACGAATGACGGCACGGCATACGTTCTGAAGTGTGGGCACTGTGTCTGCCTTGCTGGCCAGCTTATCCAGTAACCTTAATAGATTCTCCATTGATTTTCGCTGCGCAAACGTGCAACCGGACCTCAGTTTTTTTTGAATATCTGAACCATCGGCTGCTAATTTTTCCAGATATTGTTGGTATTTTTGCCGGAGTCTGGTGTGTTTTACTGAATTTGTTGGGGCAACCAGAAAGGTCTCAAGCATTAATTCTAACGGTTCAATGAATTCAGCTAACTCTGTCGTGTCGATGGTCATTGGGTCGGCACCGCTTTCCAGCAGTGTTTGAATCATTGATTTTCTGACGTTTGCGCTTTCTTCTTCATCTTTGCCTTTATACAGCAGGGTAAACCTTAATGCCGTCATCCTCTTGCACTCGCCCTTGTAGGACCAGGGCCCGGTAGTCATGTTGGGGTTGGCGTTATGAAGCAACAGGGCTTCCAGCAGATCGGATTGTCCCGCTTTTGCCGCCATGTGAAGCGGCGTTATGCTATCACCGTGATGACCAGCATCGGGAGTGGCCCCCAGTTCCAGTAGCTTGAAGCAAACATCCCACTGCTGGCGGTTTGAGACGATGGTCAGTAATGTTTGCTGCCCGGAATCGCTGTCAAATAATTTATCCTTACAGCGGTAGGCTTTATTAAAAAAATAAATCAGTTCCCTGGTACTGATGGGCAGCATGGTAGCGATGAATGCTGTATCTCTGGGCTTTAAAACATGTTTTTCAACCAGAGACTGAAGGTATTCAATTTCGGTCGTGTTAGCCGGTTCTTCGGAACCAAGAACGGCTATCCCTGTTACTTCTTTCTTTGGCGAATGATCGGCTTCAGCAATCTGATATTTGTACTTCATTGTTTTGGTGCTGATTACCAGTCTGTCCCCATCTTTCATTTCACTTCTGAACATGGGGAAAACGCTTGAGGGAATGATTATCTTGGCATTTTTAGCGATGTGGTAATCATAGGGATTATTGCTACTGGCACCGTCATAGATGACTGAATTTAAAGTACCCGTTTTAGTCATATACAGGTGAGGGGGGTGATAGATCGCCCGAACGGATACACCGTTGAGGGTGGTTTTAAGGCCTGTTATATCCGGGATGAATTCACTGCCGTCGGATGCTAATGGCTCAAGGTCATGATGTTTTTGATGTACCCCATAAACCCTGTCAACAGAGTCAGAGAGGAATATGGGGTTGGTTAAATACATACTGGTAACTGGGGATTTTTCGGCCATTCAGTGATAGATCAGATAATGCCATATATATCCAATCACTGAATATCTTAGGCCATAAAACTGTTTTAAAGTTCCGTATTTTTTTCCTATTGTGTTGTTGATAGCTGATTGCCATCAACCCGTCATTATCGTTATGGTATACGCGCAATAAATTTAATAAAAACGTTACTTTACCGAGCCTGCCTATGCGTACCTTATGTTTTCTGCTGTCTTTGCTGATCTCTGCCCAGGCGTTTTCCTGGTCCAACCACACTCTGGTCACTCACCAGATGCTGGCGACACTGCCGCCGGTTCGGGATGCAGCCCCGGTGACAGTGGAAAGTCTGGAAAGCTTTCTGCTGGCTAATGAAGAGGCGCTGGAAGCGTTTCTGGATCAGCAGGAGCAGTGGATGCAGGAAAATTTATGGCACTATGCGCCCCGTCCGCAAGATCTGGCCTTCAGGGCGACGGGCAGCAAAGACGATATTCGTACCCGCTTTGCCCATGCCATTCGTGTTAACCCAAATACCAGATGGCCTCTGTATTTACAGCTTCTTCCCGGGGAAAAACGATTGTCTCCACCCATTAAGCCGCAGTCAGTGAGCACTCTGAAGAATTTTGATCATCTGGTGTCTGTGCAGTTGGTTCAGCTGCAACCGGGGGATAAGGCCTCAGCCATCGATATCGTCACAACGGCCACGGACGAACCGGATCACGGGCTGGATATAGGCCTGTTTACCGACAGCAATACCGACTACGGCAAGATCTATGGGTTTGGTAAGCAGCCGTTTGGTAATCCAAACCTGGAATATGGTACACAGGCACCTTTCCACATGGGCTTTTACCATGAGTCATCGTTGCTTTATGCCCTGGGTGGTTTTTTAAAGCAGACGTATCCGGAGTATCGCATCCAGTCTTTTAAGCAGCTATCCGAGTTTGCCTTCAGTCAGGGGCATGATTACTGGGGATGGCGTTTTATGGGATGGGGGCTCCACTATCTCAGTGATTTTTCCAACCCGTATCATGTGATGCCGGTACCGGGCAATAATACCGTGGCAACCCTGTGGGTTGGCTTAATGAACCTTGTGGGTTTTCCACAAGGGCAGAAAGAGGCGATCCAACTGGCATCCAACCGGCACACAGTCCTTGAAGACTTTCAAAGCCAGGTGATGAGTCAGGCTTATGCAGAGAAAAACCAGCAACACCCGACCATTCAGGCACTAACGAGACAAACAACCGCCAGAGTTTATGAGGATGATCATATTGTTACGGTCATTTCCAGGCAGGCTTATGAGAAAGCTCATGATATTCACGAGGTGCTGGAACAGACCATGCCGGAACACTACGTTGATGATCCCATGGTGGAATATTCTGAACTGAATACCAGGTCTTCGTTGCAGGCAACGGTGTTAAAGACTTCCGGGGAGGATGGCTATAACCGGTTGATAGCGGTTATCACCGATTTGCTGGGTGGGTTTTCTGAAAATGGCGCTTCTTATGTGGAGGCTATTCTGTCTGCCCAGAATGATCAGGCCAGGTTGGATTGAGTCGGCAGATATTTATCCCTATCACATCGGTGAGTTTTATACCGTTGCCACCTCCGGGGCCGCTGTCCTTCCATTGAGCCATTCAATTGGAAGGACAGACTTCATCAGAAATGCTGCAAAGATTTCAAATAATGTGAAAATCACGGAACGTTCTTGCAAAGTCATAGTCCAATCTGACTAACCGATCAGAAATGTTTGAAACATCTGTTCCACTACTTAACAAGAATTGAGTAAAGCTGCCTGACTCAGTGTGCAAGCCTGGCTGACCTCTCAAGTTGGATTTTATTATGATACCCGCTTCATTTGAAAATTCCCTTTCGACACACTATACAGAACAGCAAGAAGAACAAACGGCCAGTCCTACGTTCCCCCTCGTGAACATTGATTCATCGGAATTAACACCAGCACCACAAGGTATCGAGCTTCATAGACGCTCCAGAATAGAAGTGGTTAACAAATTTCCCTTGCGATACCTGCTTACCAAACCTTATCGATTGGATTTACTTCTCAGTGACAATAATCGCAAGATTGATACCTGTCACCGTGAATTTGCAAATTATGCTGATCAGAATAATCCGTTAGATACTTATAGTAGCAACAAATCCAGGTTCAGATATCTGGAGTCCAAAACCAATAAAAACCTTCGGTTACCCATACTCAGGCATAATAACACAAGATACGAAGCGCTAAAGACCAGGGTTGTAGAGCAAACACAGAGAATAAATGCTCTTCTGGAAGATAATTTAAAGCGTGCCATTCAATCATTTTCCAATATTGTTCCCTTGCTTGACTTCGTCAAATCAGAGTTGTCTGAATTTATGGTATTGCCCAATACGTTCAGTTCGTTACAGGAGTCATTAATAACGTTATTTGACAAGGACCAGCACCCCGGTAATGCCGAGACTCTTGGGTTGATATACCTGCTTTACTGGCGGATCAATCAGGAATCAGTGCGGGAACATGGTGAGTCAGGTGCTCTTCAGGGATTGAAGGAAGTACTGAGTGTCATGGCCGTCAAGACTATGGGCTGTGATCTTGATTCACTCGATACTACGGAGTCATTAAAAAAATTCGTTGAAAATAATCACTGTTATATCAGCATTCTGTCAACTTCAGGTCACAAAGCACTTATCCAGCATTTGATAAACAGAGTAGAGCGTTTACCAAAAGAGAAGGTACGTGCTGATTCACTATTTTTACTTAATGAAAAAATGGAAAGCCTTGTTAAAGATGATGAAAAAGCAATACTCAAAAAGGCATTTTCTGTATTGTGCAATGAGGCCCAAACATTAGTTGATAGTAAGGCGGCTTTTTACAGAGTAAATATCGCTGGACTGGGTCAGGATGAGGTAGCTGAAAGAATATTCAGCAAAATGCATGCATCTATTAACAACTTTGATGATGCTCTGGAGGCATTTAAGCAATTCAGTCAATTAAGCCCCGGGATTCGTAAGGAGTTCTTTGATGGCTTATATGAAAAAGTGATGTCCTGTGTTGTCAGTGCCGATCATTTTTATCAGCTCGCCTTGAACCCAGCTTTTGATAAAGATCATAGCAAGTTATGCCTGGAAGGTTTAGCAAAGTATCCATGTCATATTGAGCTCAAAAAACTTCACAAGAATCTTATTGAAAAGAAAATCTTCCAGCAGTTTGATAAAGCTGCTGAGAAATCAGCAAATGATTTTATTGAAAAGTGTCAGTCACAGATTCAGGGGATTGTTGAATTGCACGAAACCGAGTACCACAATCAATATTGCGAAACAATCCATGAGTCAATTAAACTCTATGATGAAAAAATTATGAATGCTATTACTGCATTTGAAAATGCTAATTATTATTTCGGAGGTGTTATCGTTAGCAGTCGTGATGATAGCAGGCGTAATGATAATTGCATTCGTATGAAGGAAAAATTTCAAGAAAATTTAAAAAAAGCTGTTCGGCTTGTCATGGAGGCTATGATCTTAGCGCCCAAAGACGAAATGAGAGATAAAGGCGAAAAACTGATCAACTCATATTTTGATAAACCTCACAGGGCATGGGGTGGTTATAAAAAAAAGATCCGCAAGCCAATTGAAATAGTTGAAATCATTAATAAAATCAAAGATAGTCAAACTATAGAATGCAAATATCAGAATATAAAAACCACTGCTATTGGTAATCTTGAGGCCCAGTTAAACTCTGAGGTGTCAAATAAATTATGCGAAATCCATGAAAATGCGAAACGGAAAAAGGAAGAACTAAGTCTCTCATTGCCGTTGTTTCACCAGCAACTTGACAGTTATTACTCTGACTTGGCTCAAATTAAACCCACCGAAAGATATTTTCTGGTAGACGGCTTTTGGATGCCGCATCTGTATGTTGCTTTATTCCTCACTCCGGAACGTACATTCAATCCGGCTTATGGATCTGAATCTGGTGAATTGCGTTTAGATCTTCCTCCGTCTACGTGTACAGAAAATTTATCCATACCCGCTTCCAGCTTTTCAGGTGATATTGATATTGGGGATTTTGCCCGCCTGCCACTTGATATAGGTGCAGGCTTATCATTAGACAACGTTGATATCTTTTCTGAATTAGTCGCTTCTTCGCCAGACATTGGAGACGTTGTAAATGATGTTGCTGGTTTCGATTCAGGAGGTGGTCTCGGTATAAGTAGTCTCAGCATAAGAAGTCTCGATAGAGATGGGAACAGTGGAGGTGGGCACAGTAGAGGTGAGTACAGTGGAGGTGGGTACAGTGGAGATGGGTACAGTGGAGATGGGTACAGTGGAGGTGGGCACAGTGGAGGTGGATACAGTAGAAGTGAGTACAGTAGAGGTGAGTACAGTGGAGGTGAGTACAGTGGAGGTGGTTACAGTGAAGATGAGTACAGTGGAGGTGGGTACAGTGGAGGTGGGCACAGTCGAAGTGATTATGATGGAGGTGATTACGGTGGCAGCAGTTTTGGTGGAGGCGGTTTCGGCGGGGATGATTGATTGCTGAGGTGATTAGAACGTAACCCTATAAGACCCCTTACTTTGAGATCAATAGCTATTTTAAGCGAACGGGTTCCGGAGTTTTTCAGGGAAATCGCTGATCAATTTGGCTGCGCTGTACAAAAAATAACCAGAGTTTTGTGAGGCTTGAAAATAGTGCGGTGCAGTCAGTTATCCACAGGTCATTCAATGGTTTGATCAATGAATCTGTTGATGACTAAAGATTGAGCTATATAACCAGGAATAGTTATTCACTTTTATCCATCAAAAAATAAGCCCGGAACTTGCCGGGCTTATTCTTTCAAGTGTTGAGAGGGCAGGGTGAAACTGCTTCCTTATCAGTGACGGGTTTCACTGGCGGGGAGAATGTTGGGGTGATCCAGCCAGTCTTCAGGGTTGTCATCAATGGTATCTATGGCTTCTGCTTCTTCAAGCTCTCCTCGTGTCGCCAGCACAGCCAGCTCTTTGGCAAATTTTTGCAACAGGTTAATAACATCATCACGATTACTGTTCAGGCTTTCATCGATTTCAATACTGAACAGAGGAGAGGCGTCATCCGCAAGCTCATCCTCTTCCTTGCGAACAAGGACCATGTGCAGGCCGGAAAACTCGTCATCACTGACTTCGGCCAGTTTAAAGGTAATAGACTGTGCTTCTCGAAGAATAGACAGCAGTTTCAGGGCTTCGGCAGCACTAAGATCTCCGGCATCTACACGGGCTTCGACGTACTCTCTGGCAGAAAGGCCAGAGGCAATGTAGTTATCTACCAGATCTTGAATACTCTTGTACTTGTTTTGGCTCATAGACCCTCCTGAAAGCTGTTTCAGCGGATGCCTGACCCGTAGTTTGTCAGGCGCCAAGGCCAGATTCACCAGAGCCGGGGGGCGTTCTCAATTAGCCATGAGACCAGTACTTCAAACGTGTATTCAGACATGGCCATTTGCCTGATTGAGAATGTCCTCTGACACTGATTCCTGTTTCCAGTGTACCTGATTAGCGATGAATGTATAGGGAATAATACTGATGAAGTTAAAGTGGTATAACTATAGTCTCGTGGTCAAATTGGCCTGGGCTTTTCCAGGTCAGCTGTTTTTTTCTCTCTGAGCTGATTGATCAGGCTCTTTTGTTTTAGATGGTGCTTTCAATCTTTGGGGTGCCTGTTACCAAAGTATGAACTTGTACAGACTTAACCTGAACCTTTTGCCGGGCCTCAAGGCGTTACTCGATACTCAAAGTGTTTCCCTGGCTGCGAAGCAGATGCATGTGACCCAGTCCGCCATGAGCCGGACCCTGGCTCAGTTGCGTGAGGCACTGAATGATCCGATTCTGGTCAGGCAGGGCAATCGTATTTTTCTCTCCGAAAAAGCGCTGGCGTTGAAAGACGACGTGAACCGTGTGGTGACGGAAGCCAGCACCATATTTGAGAACCAGCAGTTTGATCCCTGGATTACCGAAAAAAACTTTACCATTGCCGGGACTTATATTGTTCTTGAGCAAATCCTGCCGCAAATCCTGCACCAGTTCTGGAAACAGGCACCGCATTTTAATTTTGAACTGTTACAGTTCAGCCCGCAGCTGGATAAAAAGCTGGAGGCCGGTCAGGTCGATCTGGTGCTTGGGTATGTTGGCAAGCCACCTGCCGGTTTCAGTTATGAGCTGTTAATGGAGGATAGTATCTGTGCCCTGGTGCATGAGGATCATCCTCTCGTTGATCAGGAGATGACCATTGAAGACCTTGAGCAGTACCCGGTGATTCGTCACTCTTCGTGGATGGGAAGTCCTCATTTCATCAGGGACTACCTGGAAGGCCTCAGTGAGAATATCCGGGTGGTTGCGAAAACACCCAATCTACCCATTGGTTTGCAGCTGGTAAAGGACACCCATCATATTCTGATCACAATGGAGAGAGCAGCTCGTTACAACACTTATGTCCAGGATATGACGATGAAAACCCTGCCCGGTAAACCTCCCAGAGTCAGCTACTACGTAGTGTGGCCGGAGTACTGGGAGCATAACCGGGCGCATCGCTGGTTCAGGGAGTTCATCATTAATCGCTTCCGTCTCAAGTTGAAAGAGATGGAACGACAGGAGGCTATTATCAATGGTGAAGTGGATGATCTAACTCACTGAACTCACCGGTAAGGGCATGATTCATCCGGCCAGGCTGGCCGGGTGTATCAATAGCTGCCGACATCAGTATTGGACGTTGTATCAATGCATCTCAGTGCCAGCACATCATGGAGTTTCTCAACCTGGGTAATCAGAAGATGCACAGGTCGTGAGCTGGAAACAGTCATGGATAACTCAATTCTGCCACCGCAACGGGAAGGCGTCATGCTCATGGTGTTCACAGTAAAGCCCCGGTGTCTGATAACTCTGAGTATCCGCTCCACGACATCAGGCTGTTGATGGCATTGCAGGTATAACTGAAAGCTCATGAGTGTTGCTCCAACATTTCATGGTTAGCGGCTCCTGGTGGCACCAGGGGCCATACGTTTTCCATGGCATCAATGCACACATGAAGCAACCATGGGCCACTCACACTCAACATCTCATCCAGGGCTGACGTTACCTCATTCCGATGGGTGATGGTTCTGCCGCCAATACCAAAGGCCTTGGCCAGCGCAATAAAGTCCGGGTTATCGGAAAGATCGGTTTCGCTGTAACGGCCCTGATAAAACAGCGCCTGCCACTGGCGAACCATGCCCAGCTTCTGGTTATCCAGCAGGACTATTTTAATCGGCAGCTGTCTTCTTTTTATGGTGTTCAGCTCTTGAACATTCATCATAAATGAGCCATCACCGGATACCAGAATAACGGTATCATCCGGACGTGCCATGGCAGCGCCGATGGCGGCAGGCAGGCCAAAGCCCATGGTGCCCAGACCGCCACTGGTCAAATGGTTACGGGTGTGATGAAAAGCCATATGCTGGGCAACCCACATTTGATGCTGCCCGACATCACAGCTGATAATGGCATTATCAGGCAGCTGTCGGGATAGCTGGTTGAGCAGCAGGGGCGCATAAATCGCCTCACCGGGTTTGTCGTATCGCCATTGATGTTCTTCTTTGAGTTGCTGACAGTCGCCTGGCCAATCGTTGACGGGTAAAGCGATGGACAGTTCTTTCAGTACCCAGGGCATGGGCTGATGAAAGACGACATGTGCCGCTCTGCGTTTGTGCACTTCTGCCGGGTCAATGTCGATGTGGATAACTTTTGCATCAGGGGCAAACGTGTCCAGCTTGCCGGTCACCCGGTCATCGAAACGGGCACCCACAACAACCAATAAGTCACACAGTTGTACTGCCGTGTTCGCCGCCCGGTTGCCATGCATCCCCAGCATGCCAAGATAGGCCTCGTTGTCCGGAGGTACAGTACCAAGCCCTTTTAATGTGCAGACACTGGGCAGGCCGGTCATTTGCAGAAAATGGCGCAACGCCGGTGTAGCACCAGCCATATTCACCCCTCCACCGATATAGGCGATGGGGCGGGATGCTGAGCGCATAAGTTGCAGCGCTTGATCAACGCTGTTATGGGCTGCCTGATCAGGGTGGAAACCGTTCTCAGCCAGGTCCAGCGGTGGCTGCCAGCTGGCGGGAGCCTGTTGTATATCTTTGGGAATATCCACCAGGACAGGGCCCGGTCGTCCGGAATTGGCCAGAGTAAATGCCTGATGAAGGGTTTGGCAGAGCAGGTCCGGCTCTGTCACCAGGAAACTGTGCTTGGTGCAGGCCATGGAAAGCCCCAGCATATCCATCTCCTGAAAGGCATCGGTACCCATGGCACTGGTGGGTACCTGGCCGGTAATGGCAACAATGGGGACAGAGTCCATCATGGCATCTGCCAGAGCCGTGATCAGGTTGGTTGCGCCAGGGCCTGAGGTGGCAATACAGACACCGGTTCGCTGGCTTGAGCGAGCATAGCCAATAGCGGCGAAACCGGCTCCCTGCTCATGGCGGCAGAGCAGATGCTCAACAGGGGCGTCAAGCAGGGCGTCATACACCGGCATAATGGTGCCGCCGGGATAACCAAAAACGGTGTCAACACCGTGGTGAACCAGGGTTTGGACAATTGCTTCAGCACCATTCATATCGATGATCCCCCGACTGCCAGATGTTGAGGGTAATCGCTGCAGATAGAATGACAGGCAGGATAATGACAGATAGCACGATCAGGTTAAGCATGACTTTTCTCCTTTATCAGGTATAAAAAAACCCCCGGACCTTTCGGTGCGGGGGTTTTGTAACAGCTGTTTATTCAGCCCACAAAGCCACCCGCGGTGATAATAATCACCACGTTAAGAATGACTGGTTGGTTCAGGGCTGAAGGCATCATAGGTTTATCAGTTTTAAATGTTTAATGTACAGGTTTTATAGCACAGCATTATTTGCAGTGCCAGAAACCCAGAGGCATGATCACCATGGAGGTCACTATGAAAGGCCAGGCCGACACTCAATCCACTGTGCTGGATGTTGATAACCTCCGGCAGCAGTTTCCCCTGTTGTCACAGACCGTGCATGGCCATCCGCTGGTCTACCTGGACAATGCGGCAACCACACAGAAGCCGGTGTCGGTTATTGAGTCGCTAAACCGCTATTATCGGGAGCAGAATGCCAATGTGCATCGGGCAGCGCACTTCCTGAGTGCCTGCACGACCCATGGGTTTGAAGCCGCCAGAGAAACCACCCGCCACTTTATTAATGCCCGTTTTACGGAAGAGATTATCTGGACCCGGGGCGCGACTGAAGCCATCAATCTGGTGGCCAGCAGCTGGGGACGAAGCCAGCTGAAGGCTGGCGATGAGATTATCCTGAGCCGCCTTGAGCACCATGCCAATATCGTTCCCTGGCAACTGCTGACTGAAGTCACCGGGGCCACCATCAGGGTGGTTGAGCTGGATGATGCTGGCAATCTGGATATGCAACAGTTCCGGCAATTGCTGTCGGATAAGAGCAGGCTGGTGGCAATGACCCATACCTCCAATGCCATTGGTACGATCACCCCCATTAAAGAGGTTATTGAGCTTGCCCATCAGGCCGGTGCCCTGGTCCTGGTGGACGGTTCTCAGGCTGTTGCTCACCAGAAAGTGGATGTTCAGGCGCTGGGGGCCGACTTTTATGTGTTTTCCGGCCATAAGGTCTACGGCCCTACGGGAATCGGTGTGCTGTACGGGCGAAGGGGACTGTTGGAAAACATGCCTCCCTGGCAGGGCGGTGGTGAGATGATCGAGCATGTCAGTTTTTCCGGCACCCGCTTTAATCGCCTGCCGTTCAAATTTGAGGCAGGAACCCCCAATATTGCCGGTGCCATTGGTTTAGGCAAAGCGCTGGAGTTTTTAGCGGATATTGATGTTGCCGCCATGCAGGCCCATGAACATCAGCTGCGCCTGCTGGTGGAGGAGGGATTAAGCCAGATAAGCGGTATCCGTCTGATTGGTCAGGCAGAGTGGAAAGCGCCCGTCGTGTCGTTTGTCTCCAGCGAACATCATAATCAGGACATCGGGCTGATGCTTGACCAACAGGGGATTGCCGTGAGAACCGGGCATCATTGTGCCATGCCCCTGATGGAGGGCCTGAATCTCAATGGAACGGTCAGAGCTTCTTTTGCCCTCTATAACACCGTCGATGAGGCCGTGGCTTTTGTGGATGCCATGAACAAGCTCCACCATTCTCCGCTGTATATTGCTCACCCTGAAATGAACAGTGATCAGAGCCAGACAATGATCAGTGAGACAACTGACCTGCCAGAGATTTTTCGTCAGCAGGCTCCGAACCTTGCCGCGATAACAGAACGGTTGAATGGGCTTTCAGGCTGGCAGGAACGTTACCGCCAGATCATGCTGCTGGGCAAAGAGCTGCCTGTGCTGTCGGGGGAATGGAGAAGTGATGATGCCCGACTTCATGGTTGCGAGAGCAGTGTCTGGCTGCATCATCACTATGATGATGAAACCATGCGGCTTTACTTTATTGCTGACTCCGATGCGAGAGTGATCCGGGGGCTGATAGCCATTGTTCTGGCGGTATTCTCAGGGAAAACACCGGCAGAGATTGAGCAGGAAGATATTGACCTGTGGTTCCGTGAGTTGGATCTGTTCAATCATTTAAGCCCATCCAGGGGCAATGGGCTTAAGGCGATTGTCAGGGAGATTCAGGCGGTTGCCCATCGTTATCGATAGCACCAACCGACTATTCAGGCAGAATGGCCAGTTCTGGTCAACTTCTCAATAATTCGCGCAGCCGCAGCAAAACCGAAGGTTGCAGTCACTGCGGTAGCCGCACCAAAACCACTGGCACAGTCCATTTTCATTGAGCCTTCACCGGTTGGTTTGGTCTGGCAGATGGTGCCATCAGCCTGTGGATAAACCGCCTGCTCGGTGGAAAACACACAGTCTACCCCAAACTTTCGTTTGGTATTCTTGCTGAAGCCATGACGGTCACGAAGCTGGTTGCGCACTTTTCTTGCCAGAGGGTCGTGCCAGGTTTTGGTCAGATCGGTGATCTGAATCTGGGTAGGATCCATCTGTCCGCCAGCACCGCCAGTGGTGATGATTTTGATTTTGTGACGTTTGCAGTGAGCGATCAGCGCCGCCTTAACCCGGAAGCTGTCGATGGCATCCAGCACATAGTCAAACTCGCTGGTGATCAGTTCCTGAAGATTATCTTCCGTAATAAAGTCTTCAATGGTCTGACATTGACACTCGGGGTTTATCTGGGTGATGCGTTCGGCAATCACCTCAACTTTTGAGCGACCAATGGTGTTCGTAAGCGCATGCAATTGGCGATTGGTGTTGGTTATACAAATGTCGTCCAGATCGATCAGTGTGATGTTACCCACCGCCGTTCTGGCCAGGGCTTCTGCTGCCCAGGAGCCAACACCTCCAATACCGATGACGCAGACATGGGATTGACGAAGCTGTTCAACAGCACTGTTGCCATACAAGCGGCGAATACCGCCGAACCGGTCATTAAAGCTGTTGCTGGGGGAAGAGGCTGCTGGCATTGGAAACGACTGAGATAAAACATTAGTAGCCGATTATACAACCCAAAGTGGCATTGTTTTAATCAAATTTTGCCCTGCTTTGACTCTGACTGACCTGCCATCAATGGAACCTAATAATTATTTCGAGGTCAAACTGCGGTATTTATTGTCCAAGTGCGCGAGGCTTAATTCTGAAAGCAGCATCATCAACCCCTCACCGCTCAGAGTCCGCTCGCCGTGCTGACCGGCATGCCGGGCCACGCGTGGTTTCTGACCGTGCCGGAACCGCATTTAATGGTAAAAGAGTCTCATACAATCGGCCCTGTAGAAGCAAAGACAGCATCCGGGGTAGCAGCAAATCTATAGAGGATGCCTTTTGGGATAAAGAACCATTACATGGACGTCAAATCACCTCGGCTGATGTGCTTTCAGCCTTTGAAAAAGATACAACGTCCCTCAGAAGTGGGTTCTTTCTGCAAAAACTTTGCTTGCAGAACCTACTGCTAAACAACAGAAAAGTTACCCCGGATGAGGTCATTCAAGAATTCAATCGAGAGCCGGATCGACATTATAAATACAAATTAGCGATAGTGCGTTTCAAAGAGGAATGCTGTCTGAGGGGGCTGCCGCTGAAGGGCCAGAAAGTCACAACGAATGCCGTGGTTCAGGGGCTTCAGTCAGTCAGTGCAATACTGGAGCTGGCGCGCTTTAAGGAGTTATGTTGCCTGAGAGGCCTGGCGTTGAATGGCCGGCAGGTCACACCGAACGAGGTGATTCAGGATTATCAGGCCGCCAGGGCAACATTGGAGCTGGCGCGCTTCAAAGCGGAATGTTGTCTTAAAGGGGTGTTGTTGAATGGCCAGGGGATCCTTCCGGATGCGGTGGTTAAGGACTTTCCGGATAATCCGAGAGGCAAACTGGGGCTGGCCCGCTTCAAAGCGGACTGTTGCCTGAATGGCTTGGCGTTGAATGGCCAGCAGGTCACTGCGGATGAGGTGGTTAAGGATTTTCAGGCGGTTGGGGTGTTTCTGGAGTTAGCGCACTTTAAGGAACAGTGTTGCCTGGGGGGCCTGGCGTTGAATGGCCGGGAGGTCACACCGGATGAGGTGGTTCAGGGTTTCCCGAATAGTCCGGAAGGCAAACTGGGGATAGCACGCTTTAAGGAAAAATGTTGCCTGAGGGGGCTGGCGTTGAATGGTCGGCAGGTCACGCCGGATGAGGTGGATTTCCCTGATAGTCCGGAAGGACTGCTGGGGATGGCACGCTTCAGGGGGCAATGTTGGCTGAAGAGCCTGGCGTTGAATGGCCAGCGGGTCACGCCGGATGAGGTGGCCAAGGGTTATCAGGCAGTCAGGGCAACCCTGGAGCTAATACGTTTGAAGGAGCAATGTTGCCTGCTGGGCCAGTCTTTGAATGGTCAGCCGGTCACACCGGAGGCGGTGGTCAAGGATTATCAGGAAGCCAGGGCATCATTGGAGCTGGCACGCTTCAAACAGGAATGCTGCCTGAAGAAGCTGCCATTGAATGGCCAGCAGGTCACACCGGATGAGGTGGTCAAGGATTTCCCGGATAGTCTGGATGGTCGGCTGGGAATAGCACACTTCCGGGCAAAATGTTACCTGAATGGCCTGCCATTGAATGGCCAGCCGGTCAGCCCGGATATGGTGATTGAAGGTTATCAGGCCGTCAGGGCAGCACTGGAGGTGGCGCACTTTAAGGAAAATTGTTGTCTGAAGAATCTGGCGGTGAGGGGTGGGCCGGTCACACCGGATGCGGTGGTCAAGGCTTTCCCGGCGAGTCCGGAAGGCAAAACGGGGTGCGCGCGCTTTAAGCAATTATGTTGCCTGAAGGGGCTGGCGTTGAATGGTCAGCCGGTCACACCGGAGGCGGTGGTTAATGGTTTCCCGAATAGTCCGGAAGGCAGGCTGGGAATAGTGCGCTTCAAAGCGGAATGTTGCCTGAGGGGGCTGCTGTTGAAGGGGCGGCGCGTCACAACGGATGAGGTAGTGAAAGATTTTCAGGCCATCAGGGCAACGCTGGAGCTGGTGCGCTTTAAGGAGCAATGTTGCCTGAAGGGCCTGGCCTTGAATGGCCACCAGATCGCGCCCTATACGGTGGTTAAGGGTTTTCAGTTGGTCGGGGCAACTCTGGAACTGGCTCACTTTAAAGCCGAGTGCTGCCTGAGAGGGCTGGTGGTGGATGATCGGCAAGTCACACCGGCTGAGGTGGTTAAGGGTTTCCCGGAGAGTCCGGAAGGCAAACTGGGGATAGCGCGCTTCAAAGCGGAATGTTGCCTGAAGGGGCGGCTGTTGAATGGCCAGCAGGTGACAGCGGATGCGGTGGTTAAGGATTATCAGGCCGCCAGAGCAACACTGGAGCTGGGGCGTTTTAAAGAACAATGTTGCCTGAGAAATCTGCGGCTGAATGGTCAGCCGGTCACACCGGCTGAGGTGGTTAATGCTTTTCCGGAGAGTCCGGAAGGCAGACTGGGGATAGCGCGCTTTAAGGAACAATGTTGCCTGAGGGGCTTGCTGTTGAATAACCAGCAGGTGACACCGGACGCGGTGATTAAGGGTTTTCCCGATAGTCCGGAGGGCAAACTGGGCATAGCGCGTTTTAAGTCACAATGTTGCCTGATGGGGCTGCTGTTGAACGGTCAGCAAGTCACACCGCAAGCGGTAATCAAGGAGTATGAACGCGGTGGCTGGTGGCTCGAACGCGCTATTTTTTATGCCCAGCTGGCGTTGAATGCAAGAGAATTGAATGGCAGCCTTCTGGATAACCAGAAAGTATTGGGAGCATTTAATAAATTAACCGGGGATAATTCTTCAAGGCAAGTCAGGTATCTGATACAAAGGTTGAAACACCCTCAGCAATACCATGAAACCAATGAAGCCCGGGAGATACTTCAAACGGCCTGGCAAATCTTAAACAACGTATCAATCAAAGACGATGAGCAACATCGACTGCAAAGCCTTTTGCAATTCATGGCTATGTACCATGAGCTGCCAATTGACCGTCAGAGAGTATCAACAGAACAGGTATATCAATCCCTCACACTGCTGCGGAGTTCATTTCAGAATTCACGCCTGCATTTCTTCTTCCTGTCGCACTGCCATATCACGAGACAGTCTGTTAATGGGCGGCATATCCATAAGGGGCAGGTGCTGGAGTGCCTGCAGCGTTTTCCAGCAGGAACCGCTTTGCGCCATGCTTTAGGTTTCTGGTTTGAACAAAGCATCTGTGAAGCCAATTTAATGGAAAATATACTCCACAACCTGAAAGCTGTCGTTCCCGCAAGATGGGACAGTGATGGTGTTTACCGATACGCAACTGCTGCCAGTCAGCACAGTTCCTCCGCCGCGGCAGTTGCTGGCAGTGGGGCTCTGCAACCTTCGTCAAAACAATGGTTAAATGTCGGGGAACCGGGGGCCCCCGATATTCAGCTGCCCCGGTTACATGCGTTAAAGTTGAAAACATTTGAGATTATTGCGGAAGTTAATCGTTTTTATACTGATCCACCCCTCCTGATTACCGGTTCATACGCACGCTTTTTGCAGAACCGCTGCTCATTATTTATTGATATTGACATTCAATGCACGTCAGACGAGTCTGCCAGAAAATTCCTGGAAAAATTGCAGGTACTCAACACCGACAGTGATTCAGTCATTCCCCAAAGCATGGTCATTTGGGCAACTCCGGGGTGTCAGGCGACTAAGCAGCCAAAAGTCTACAATGTTCATCTTAATTACGGTGATCTGGGTGCCAAATTAATGGGGCTTCACATCAGTGTTGATACCGGGGTGGCCGATGAGAAGGCAACACAATTGGCTGCTCCTGGTGTTGAGAGAACGTTCAGCGATTTGTCGTTTCCTGAACAAACCAGATCACTGAACGATATGCTGGGATTCCTGGTTGATAACCTTGATCTGCTGACCGTGGAATTCCAAAAAGGAGCGGTATTTGAATTACCTGAAACCCTTCTTTTTAATAACCCCAAAAACCCTGATGAGCGTATTTATGGCTTGCTTACCTGTGCACTGATTTCCCTGAGTAAAGCCAGGGAGTTTATTGCCCGGCACTCTTCTGGAGGCAAACCCGACCTGGTGCCTGACTCGCTTCAAGAAGCATATCAACGCCTGCATACACTCACGGCAACTCTGCAAACGCAACTGAATAGCCACGATTACCGTGTTGATTTTGAGCAAATAGTGAAGGGCTTGCTATCGACCATTCAGAATGAAAGTGATGACGATATCGAGCGGAAGGACTTGATCAAAGTAATGCTGGCAATGTTGCAGCCTCCCGGGGAGGCACAATGAATTTTACAATAAAAAAGCCAGACAACTGTCTGGCTTGAGTGTGTAACAGTTCGTACGATTAACTTTGGTTTTCTTTGGTCAGATCAGCGATTTCTTTCAGGCGTTCCAGTACTTTCTGGTTGATGGAGCCTTTTGGATAATTGCCTTTGCTGTTCATAACACCCGGACGATGGCCGGTCAGCAGTTCAAGTGCCTCTTCAACATGAGAAACCGCATAAACATTAAACTTCTTGGCTTTTACCGCATCCACTACCTTGCTGTGCAACATCAGGTTCCGAACGTTCGCCTGAGGGATAATTACCCCCTGCTCACCGGTCAGCCCCCTGGCATTACAGAGATCAAAGAAACCTTCGATTTTCTCGTTAACACCACCAATGGCCTGAACTTCACCGTGCTGGTTCATGGAGCCGGTGACGGCATAGCATTGCTTGATCGGAGTATTGGTCAATGCTGAGAGCAGACAGCAGAGCTCAGCCATGGAGGCACTGTCGCCGTCGATATAACCGTAGGATTGTTCCATCGCCAGACTGGCGGAAATCGCCAGTGGGAATTTTTGCGCATAACGGCTGCCAAGATAACCGGTCAGGATCATAACCCCTTTCGAGTGAATGGCCTGACCCAGGGCGACCTCCCGCTCAATATCCACAATACCCTGGCTGCCGGGATAAACCGCTGCGGTAATCCGGGCGGGAGAGCCAAAACAGGCATCTCCCACAGAGAGCACAGTTAAACCATTGATCTTACCAATCTGCTCACCGTCAGTATCAATCAGAATGCTGCCTTCCAGCATATCATCCAGAATCTGCTTACTGACCCGGCCAGTCCGCTCGGCCTTGGCATCCAGCGCCCGGTCAATGTGCTCGTGGTTGATTTTACGGCCATTGCCGGTGCGTCGGATAAAATCGGCCTCGGCCAGCAAGTCGAAGAGTTCGCCGATTTTTGCTGACAGTTGAGTCTGGTTTTCGGTCATCCGGGAGCTTTGTTCGATCATCCGGGCAACTGCCGATGCCGACAGTGGCGGATAGTTTTCATCGTCTGCCCGGTTTTTCAGCAGCTGGGCAAAGGCCTGAATGGTTTCAGGAGAGCGTGGCAGCTGGTCATCAAAGTCCACCAGTACCCGGAACATTTCGTGGAAATCCGGGTCGAGCTGCTGAAGGATGTAATAAATATCCCGGGAGCCAACCAGAATCACCTTCACGTGCAGTGGAATAATTTCCGGGGTGAGGGTAATGGTGTTCATCAACCCCATCTCGGAGTAGGGGGATTCAATTTTCAACTGCCGCTCTTTCAGCGCCCGTTTCAGGGCTTCCCAGACGAAAGGCTCTTCCAGCAGCTTGTTGGCTTCCAGCAATAGATAACCGCCATTGGCCTGGTGCAGAGAGCCGGGGCAGATCTGACGGAAGTTGGTTACCAGGGCTCCCATCTCACTGGCGTATTCGATGCGGCCAAAGAGGTTCTTATAGTTGGGATGAGACTCATAAATAACCGGCGCAGCGGCATCGTTCTTATGGCCGACCACCAGGTTGGGGGCGTAGAGTTCTTCTAATGCTGATCGTTTGCTGGCGTCTTCTTTGGACTCCATTGCCCGTTCATCCGCCAGGTATTCAATTACTGTTCTGTGCAGGTGCTGTTTGACGGCTTCCAGGTAATCCAGAACATTCTGCTCTTTGCTGTATTTTTTCAGCATAGGCTTCATCAGGGGAGCCAGAGCCTGGTCAATGGTGTCCTGATTCAGATCCTGCAGCTTTTCGTTGGATTCCCGTTTCCACTGGGGCAGTTCCACCAGAGACTCATTGAGTTTGGTTTCCAGTTCACTGATGTCGTTATTGAACTTTTCCCGCTTTTTATCCGGCAATTGCGCGAACTCGGTTTCGTCCATCGCCTTACCGCTGGACATTGGCGTGAAGCTCAAGGCACCGGTATCCCGGTACAAGGCGATATCCCGTTTCAGCGCTTCCTGTTCAATTTGATCAATGGCCTGGTCATAACGCTTATTAAAGCTGCGCTCGATGGCGCTTTTCTTTTGTTGATAAGTGGGGTTTTCAAACGCCGCCGGGAAGGTCATCAGCAGTTTATCAATAAAACTCTCAAAATCCTTCTGCAGGTCACTGCCCAGACCGGCGGGTAACTTCAGGGCTTTCGGCTCACGGGGGTTATCAAAGTTATTGACATAGGCCCAGTCATCCGAGGAGCTCTGTCGCTTGGCTTCTGTTTCAAGGTATTTACGGAGGTAGGACATTCGGCCTGTTCCGGACTCGCCCATGACATAGATGTTATAGCCCGAGCGGTGCATGGCGACACCAAACTGAATCGCACTGGTAGCTCGCTCCTGACCCAGGATGCCGACGTAATTTTCCAGCTCTTCTGTGGACTTGAAACCCAAATCCTTCACTGGTTGCTTAGCAATAAGCTGATTCGCTGTTAGTTTGAGTTTTTTCACAAGTCTTGCCATTTCCCGCAAATTGCTTACACCATAAGAGTGGAGTGAAGCTTTTGTTATATATATGACACTTTTTTGAGCCATACTACACGTCCCGCTGAGCTCACAACGAAACGTCAACAGGCCCTATAGTACTCTCATTAAAAAGGTTTGTCGGCCTTGAGACCAGTGTGTTGAACTGAGAATCTATAAATTAAACGGTGATTTTAGTGTGGTCAGAGGCTGCAGAGCTTTTTTATGAACGTCTGGAAAAAATGGCTGTCTATTACCTTTATAGCTTTTGGAATTAACCAGGTTTTTGCGTCCATCAATGATGACCTGGATCGACTGATCGCCACATTACCGCCCGGGCATATTCATTCCATTAAAGTTATTGAAGCTGAAACCGGAAAGGTGCTGTTTGACCGGAACAGTCGCTTTAACTTGCTTCCAGCAAGCACGGTCAAAGCCATCACGGCTATCTCGGCTTATCGGGTGTTGGGAGAAGAGTATCGGTACCAAACCCGCTTGCTGGGTAACAAACCCTTGGCAGAGGGAAAGGAATATGCCGGAGACCTGATATTAACCTTTTCAGGTGACCCATCGCTGACCAGGCATGACCTTTCTGAGCTACTGGGAAAACTGATTAATAAAGGTGTAAAAGTAATACGCGGCAATATCTGGCTTGATGGTTCTATATATAGTGGTTATCCAAGAGCCGGTGGTGCAAGTTGGGATGATCACAATATCTGCTTTGCCGCACCAGTCAGTGCCATGATACTGGATCGTAACTGTTTTTTTGGCTGGCTGGTGCCTTCTGGAACAGAGGGGCAGTTGTCAAAGATGGTTTACGATGAGCCACACTGGCAGCTCTCTGTTGATAATCGCATAGCGATTAGAAAACCTCAGGCCCATGAGCCAGACGGGTGTGTTCAGGAAGTGTGGCCATCATCAAACCATGAGTACCGCCTGGAAGGGTGTATTGCCCCTGATGCCAAACCCATGCGCATGGCATTTTCAGTGCGTGATCCGGAGCGGGCTGCCGCAAGGTTTGTTGAGTCTTTTTTGCAGGCAAACAACATCAGGCTTGAAGGCAGGGTTGTGGTTGAGAAACCACAGGGGGATTTTACCTGGCTTGTGGCCAGTCATCATTCTGCGCCGGTGCCTGATCTTTTACAGCGAGTGCTGGATAAGTCAGACAACCTGTACGCTGATAGCCTGCTGAAAACCATAGGGTCGTCGGTAAAGGGTGAAAAGGGTTCTTATTCTTCAGGCACAGAGGCGGTTCTGGCTATGTTACGGGAAGAGGGCGTTGACTTGACCAGGGGGCGATTGGTGGATGGTTCAGGATTGTCCCGATATAACATGCTCAGTGCTGATGACTTTACTGAAGTGTTGCAAACCGGTTGGAAAAGCTGGGGGGAGAATGCTCCCTGGCTGGCCTCACGGGATGATGAACGTCGCTGGCTAAAGACTGGTTATATGAGTGGGGTAAACAGTATGGTGGGTTATGCCTTTCCGGAAAATAACTCACCTTTGATATTCGCTGTACTGCTGAATGGGCTGAGACCTGTTCAGCCAGCGACGAATGAAGAGGTAAGAGCCTTTCATCATGAAATCAGGCTGTTCCACCGGGCATTTCTTGAGCGACTGACGGGCACACAATAAAGAAGGCATCAGCTTGTTGGAGGGTTGTCGTATATTGTTCTGAAAATTAACGGATGAAGTATTGCCTTCGTTCGTTTTCTCTTTATAATACGCGGCTCTTCCCAGGGCATTCCCAAAAGATTGTCAGAGATCAGCAGAATAAATGTTCATTGCTGACCGGGAAGTGCGGTTTGAAAATGGGTTGTTTGGAGATGAACGAAAAACAACCGGTTGACAAATCAAACTGGCGCGGTAAGATGCGC